>CANRPS010000032.1 GCA_947632585.1 uncultured Clostridia bacterium | reverse complement strand
TCAGTAAATGATTTATATTTACCATTTTTATTTCTTTCTTCTATTATTGCTTCTACTGGTGCTATTCCTACATTTTTAACACTACCTAATCCAAATCTAATATTGCCACCATCAACTATAAATTTTACATCACTTAAATTTATATCTGGTTTTAAAATATCTATATTTAAAGATTTGCATTCATCAATATAAATAGGAACTCTATCTAAATTTCCTAAATAACTATTAAGCATAGCAGCCATAAATTCTGAAGGATAATATGCTTTTAAGTATGCTGTTTGATAAGCAACAACTGCATAACATGCTGCATGTGATTTATTAAAAGCATATTTTGCAAATTCAGCCATCTCATCAAATATTTTGTTTGCTGAATCTGCATCTATTCCATTCCTTATACATCCTGGAACTATAATATTTCCATTTTCATCTACTTGACCATTTATAAAAACTTCTCTTTCTTTGGCCATTACGTCAAGTTTTTTCTTGCCCATTGCACGACGAACTAAATCTGCTCTACCTAGCGAGTATCCAGCTAAATCACGAACAATTTGCATAACCTGTTCTTGATAAACCATACAACCATATGTTACATTTAATATTGGCTCTAAACTTGGATGTGTATATTCATATTGACCTGTAATTTTTCCTTTAACATATCTAGGTATTTGATCCATTGGTCCTGGACGATATAAAGAAACTCCGGCTATTAAATCTTCTAAAGAATCTGGTTTTAATTCTTGCATAAAGTTTTTCATGCCTTGACTTTCAAACTGAAATATTCCACAAGTTTTTCCTTCTTGCCACAATTTATATACTTTGGGGTCATTCATATCTTTATCAAATGTAACATCTATTCCAAAATCTTTTTTTACCATCTCTTTTGTATCTTTAATAACTGTTAATGTACGAAGTCCTAAAAAATCCATTTTAAGTAATCCAAGTTCTTCTAAAGTTGTCATTACATATTGTGTTGCATTTTGTCCATCTCTTACATATAAAGGAACATAACTATCTACTGGTTCTTTTGTTATAACAACTCCGGCATGCATGAGTAGACGTATTTTTAGGCATACCCTCAAGCCACATAGATATATCTAAAAGTTTTTTTATTTTTTCATCATTTTCATATAATTCTCGAAGTTCTACATTTTGTTCAATTGCTTTTTTAATTGTTATATGTATTTCTCTTGGTATCATTTTTGCAATTTTGTCAGTCTCTTGAAGTGAAATATCAAGAGCTCTACCAACATTTCTAATAGCATTTTTTGCGGCCAAAGTTCCAAATGTTATAATTTGAGATACATGATCATGCCCATATTTTTTTGAAACATAATCTATAACCTTATCTCTTTCTTCATCACTAAAATCCACATCAAAATCAGGCATACTAATTCTTTCAGGATTTAAAAATCTTTCAAAAAGAAGATTATATTTCATTGGATCAATATCTGTTATTTCTATTGCATATGCTAAAATTGAACCAGCACCAGAACCACGACCAGGTCCTACAGGTATATTATTTGTTTTAGCATAATGAATATAATCCCAAACAATTAGAAAATAATCTGTATAGCCCATTTTCTTTATTACTTCTAATTCATATTCTGCTCTTTTTAAGTATTCTTCTGGTATATTTTCACCATACCTATTTTTTAACCCATCATCACAAAGTTTTTTTAGATAATCAAAATGTGTTTCATATTCTTTAGGAACATCATAATTAGGAAGAATAGTATGACCAAATTCAAATTCAACATTACATTTTTCGGCAATTTTAACTGTATTTTCTACTGCTTCTGGAATCGCTTTAAAGTATTCAATCATTTCTTCAGGTGATTTAATATAAAGTTCTTCTGTTTCAAATCTCATTCTGTCTTCATCACTCATTCTTTTTCCTGTTTGAATACAAAGCAAAACTTCATGATTATAAGCATCTTCTCTTTTTAAATAATGAGCATCATTTGTTGCAACAAGAGGAATATCAAGTTTTCTTGCTAATTTGATTAATTTTTGATTTGCTAAAACTTGTTCTGCTATTCCATTATTTTGGATTTCTATATAATAATCTTCTCCAAATACTTTTTTATGCCATAATGCAACTTCTTCTGCTTTTTTTTCATCTCCATTTAATAAAGCCTGATTAACAGCACCTGCTAAACAGGCGCTTAAACAAATCAAGCCTTCACTATATTTTTCTAAAATTTCTAAATCTATTCTAGGTTTATAGTAATATCCATCAATAAATCCTAAAGACACTAATTTACTTAAATTTTGATAACCTTGATTGTTTTTTGCAAGTAAAATCAAATGAAAATATTTGTTATCTATATTGGGTTCTTTATTAAATCTAGTTCTAGGTGCAACATAGACTTCACATCCTATTATAGGCTTTATTCCTTCTTTCTTACAAGCTTTATAGAAGTCTATTACCCCATACATTACTCCATGATCAGTAAGGGCTAAAGAATCCATACCTAATTCTTTTGCCCTTACCGGTAAATCTTTTATTCTGTTTGCTCCATCTAATAAACTATATTCACTATGAACATGTAGATGTACAAATTGTCCCATTTTTTATTCCCTTCTTGCTATCAAACTAGTCTCCCAAACAAATTCCTATACTTCTTGCTGTTTTTACTAAATCATGATCCATTGGTATTGTTTTCATATTGCTATCTTTTGTACCTCCTTCAACTGCTCCTACTTTTTTATTATTTCCCACAACATCTTCTAAAGGTACAGAGCTTAATTTTCCATTTTTTAATACTGTTAAAACATTAAATTTACCTTTCATTGCAAGTTCCATAGCTTTTGCTCCATATTTAGAAGATAAAACTCTATCTGATGGTGTTGGGGATCCTCCTCTTTGAATATATCCTAAAGTGGTATTCCTTGCTATCAATCCCGTCCTTTTTTCAAGTTCTTTTGCAACTAGTTCACCAGAACCTCCAAGTTGTATATTAATGACACCTTTTCCACCATCACGAGTTTCCTTTACTGAAATACTTCCCCCTTTTGGATATGCTCCTTCAGATACTATTACTACAGTGAAATTTTTTCCAATATTTTGTCTTTCTTTAACTTTTTCAACTACTTTATCAATATCATAAGGTATTTCAGGAAGTAAAGCAACATCTGCTCCTCCTGCAATTGCTGCTTCTAATGTAATCCATCCTGCATATCTACCCATTACTTCTAAAACCATTATTCTGTGATGTGTTTCAGCTGTTGTATGAAGTCTATCTAATGCCTCTGTTGCAACAGATACTGCTGTATTATAACCAAATGTTTCATCAGTACATGCAACATCATTATCTATAGTTTTTGGAACACCAATTACATGTATTCCTTGAAGTGATAAATCTCTTGCTGATTTTTGAGTACTATCTCCACCTAATGTAAACAAACAATCTATTTCATCATTTTTTAAATTTTCAACACAGATTTTAGATAAATTTTTATATCCTTCACTTCCGTCTTTTTTTATTACTTTGTATTTGAATACATTTGAATTTAAAGATGAGCCAATAATTGCTCCACCTTTATTTAAAATTCCTGATGTAATAGGGCTCTTATCTAACCTTATAAATTCATTTTTTAATAACCCATTATAACCATCAATAAAACCATAACATTCTATATTATTTCTTTCCGCAGTTCTTGTTATAGCACGAATTACTGCATTTAATCCAGGTGCATCTCCACCATTAATTAATATTCCAACTTTTTTAAGCATTTGTATCTCTCCTTTTTTATTTTATTCTTATTTTATCCATTTTCTTAAATGAAATACTTATATTATAATGTCGTATTTTCTATATTTTCATCAAATTCAATATAATGATTATTCTCATATGCAAATTTAATATATTGTGTTAAATTTTCAATTGAATTTTTATTCTCACTAATTTTTATTGCTGAAATCATTCCTTCTCCTGATAAATTTTCAAACTCACCCTCTAATTTCAATTTATCTAATGGTTTGATTTCTTCTTTTTTATCTATATGATATGTTTTTGTATAATGATCTTTATCTGTTACATCTTTAATTGTTCCAAAATTATCTTTATCTATTTTTAAAAGTTTATAACATACATAATCTGAAGGAGGGTCTGATAAAGAAAATGTTATATTTGTTTCTTTTTTCCATTTTAAAGTTTTTTCTTTTAGAAATTTTACAATTTTAACTGCAAAATCATGTCCTTCCTGTGCTAGAATTGAATTTTCTGTCATAAATTTTGTTGTTTCATTTAAACCTATATAACTTAAATATATATTTGAATTTTTTCCGTATAAAAACTTATCTATTTTTTCCTCAGAATCTAGTCTAGTTATTCCTCCATATTTCCAATGAGTTGGACTTATTCCTGCCTCTGTTCCTACCAAAGCATAATGTCTACACATCAATGCCTCTTTGCATAATTCAGTCCTTTCATCTAATAAGTTCCAAAATTTTTCTTTATTTTTTTCAGATAGAAGTCCTATTTGAGGTAAATTTATTGTTACAACTCCCTGATTAAATTTTCCTTCGATATTCTTTCCTTTTAATTTTTTTGCAGACATATAGCTTGGATAAGTTCCTTTTATACTGCATTTAACTGCTAAATTTGTTAAATAGTCGTATTTTCCACCATTTAGTGAATTAAACTCATCTAAAATATATACTAATTTTGGAAAATATGGAATAACATATTTACCGATTAGAATTTTTTATTCCTTGCAATCTTTGTTTTAATATTTCTTCTATTATAAGAGCATTTTCTTTTATATATTCATCTTCAGGATCTAAATGTAATAATAATGTAACTGATGGAGAAGGTCCATTTGTTGTCATTAATGTATTTATTTGATAATGGATTGTTTGTACACCTGATGCAAGCTCTTTATATATCCTTTTTGTAAGTAATTTTTGAATAATATCAGTATCAACCAGATTTCCTACTTCTTCATTTATTTCTGTAATAAATTTTTCCCTACTCCTTCTTAAATATTTTCCTAAATGTTTTAAATCTATTATAACTCTTCCATATTGATTACTGGCTACAGCCATTATTATTTGTGTAAGGACTGTACATGCAACAGAAAAACTTTTTGGAGTTTCAATCATATTTCCATTTATTACAGTTCCATTGTCTAACATATCTCCAATATTAATTACAGATGAATTAAAGATTGGCTGTATAAAATATTCGGCATCATGAAAATGCAATATTCCTTCTTCATCTGCTTTTGAAATCTTTTCTGGAAGTAATAATCTCTTGGTTAAATCTCTTGATACTTCTCCAGCTATATAATCTCTTTGTGTAGATGCTAGAAAAGCAGTTTTGTTTGCATATTTTTCGTTAAATTCTGTGTTTTCATTTCTTATTAATCCCAAGATTGATTCATCAGTTGTATTAGATTTTCTTACCAATGCCCTTGTATATCTATATACAATATATTTTTTAGCAAGTTCATATTTTCCAAGTTCCATAAGCTTTGCTTCTATTATATCTTGTATATCTTCTACTAACATTCTTTTTTTATTAAGTTTTTCTATATATGTAATTATTTTTTTTATGTCCTCTTTTCCAGCTTTTTCTTCATCTATAACTTCCTTATTTGCTTTTTCTATTGCTATTTCAATTTTGGATTTATCGTAATCTACTATTCTTCCATCTCTTTTTATTACTTTCATATAGCATTTTACCCCTTAAAATAGAACATTTTTTGATATAAATATTCACACTTATTATATATATATTTATTAAAAATACATGTTGCAAAAGCAACAAAAGTATGATATATTTATGAAAGGATGGTAATAAAAAATGTTAAATGATGTAGAAATATCTAATTTTTTTGAAAATTTTAATTCGAGTTGTTCTAAAGTATCCAAACATTCTTTTTCAAAGGGGTCTTTAATTACAACTTATATTGAAAAAAGAAATCAAATGTGTATATTACTCTCTGGTAGTGCAAATTTAATTAGATATGATTTTAACGGAAATAAAACTATCATTGGAGATCTAAATAAAAATGATATTTTTGGTGAAGTTTTATATCCTACTAATACAAACAATGAATTATTTGTTGAAGCGAAGGAAGATTGTGAAGTATTAAGTTTTATTTATGATAACCTAGTTAATTGTAGAGATATTCCTAAATGTAAATTTCATAGGGAATTTGAAGAAAAATTTCCTATACTTATGATGAACAATACTATTAATTTAAATACTAGAATTGAACTTTTAACAAAAAAGAATATTAGAGATAAACTTTTAGGATATTTTAATATCTTATCTACAAGAAAACTTTCCAAAACATTTATGCTACCTTTTACTTTAACAGATCTTGCATATTATTTAAATGTTGATAGAAGTGCTATGATGAGAGAACTTTCTCATTTAAAAGAGGAAGGATTTATTCAAAAGAAGCGGAAGAAAAATAACCCTACTTGTTGTTTAATATGTAGGGTTATTTTTAATTAAGTATTAATTTATTCTATTAGATTGTCCAATATATTAGATAAATAAATCATACTATTTTTAGCTTCTTCAATTGTGTTGTTGTTATTTCCAACTTCTATCAATAGTGCATGTTTTGCTAATTGTTGATTATAGTTTCCATCATAAATATATAAAGTCTTAAATAGATTGGGATATATTTCATCCGCTTTCTTTTGTATTTTAATAGCCCATTTTAAATTATCTTCCCATCCTTCATGTCCAGTAGATACTATAAATCTTAATGTTGCTACTTCTTTGCCGTCTATTCTTATACAATTTTCTTCTAAATTGTTTTTTATATATTCATCTCTATGTATATCAAATACTAAATCTATTTCTCTATTTTGTTTTTCTAATTCATCCTTTATAGATTTAGTTGAGTTTTGATATGCTCCATCATTTCCTTGTAAATTATGATATTTTTGTATATGAATAACATTAAATCCTTTTTCTGTTAATTCACTCGCAAGTTCTTTTCCAACTGCTAAAACATTATAGTTTTCATCTAATGTATAATTTTCATTTTCATTATCGTGATAATATCCTTCAGTAGTATGAGTATGATATATTATAATATCCTCTGTATTTTCTATTTTGGTATCATTATCTTTTATGTATTCTTCTAAATTGATATCAGTTTCATTGTTTACTTTTATGCCCAAATTATATAACTTATAGATTCGTGAAGCATAATACATATTATTCATTAAGCTATTATATTCTGTTGTTTTTTTAACATCTTTATATTTACTTTGAACTGCTTTTTCTAATTGTTCATTTGTTTCCTCAAACTCGTCTATATTTATTTTAGATAATCTTGACATAGTAGTATATAATTTTGGGTCATTTTGTTCTTCTAGCAGATTAATTGCTTTGTTAATCAAATTACTTTTTAATGCTATTTTAGTTGTATTATAGGCACATTTATTCTTAAATTGAAATATGCTTTCATAATATTCATCTGCTATCTTATTTAAGTTTCCTTTTTTACTTTCTATATATGATTCCAATTTTTCTAATTCATATATGTTTTTTTGAAAATCATCTCTTTCATATTTTATAAGAGTTTCATATGTTTCTACTTCTTTACTCTTTAAGTCTTTATATTCATCAGAATTCACATTTAATCCTATTTCTGCTTCTTTTAAGTCATCTATAATCAAATTCTTTTTATATAATTTTGGATTTAGATAAACTATTATTATACAAGATGCAACTAATATAAAGAATAAATTAGATATATATGATGTTTTTTTATCTTTTTTTATTTCTTTATTGTATATAGCTATTATTCCTAGTGCAATAAAGAATATTAATTTAAAATACATATATTGCATGTCTGAATCTATCACTGAATGTAATAGCAAAGCTAATAAAGCAAATTTTACACCTTTATATTCTGGACTTTTATATTTTATTATGAAATATATAATACCCACAAGGCCAATTATTCCAATTAAACCATATTCTAACCAAACTTGTATAAAATAACTATGTGGTACGCTTGAAACATATCCATAATCTTGAACTTCTTCATACTTAAACTGCCAGCCATTTTCTCCTATTCCAGTAAAAGGGTTTTTAAAAATTAATTTAAACCCATCTTTTATGAATTGAAATCTCTCCTGTGCTGTTTTGTATTTTAAATTTATGTCATTTATTTTTTCAACTAGTTTAGTTGGTAAATGCTTATATTCTAGTATTTGCTTTTGACCATTTATTTTTAATTCTTTTATAATCCATTCTTTTTGAACATAGGTATATTTAGATTTGAATTCTATTTTTATTTCTGAGGTGTTTTCTGTTGTTTTTATATTTATTTCTTTTTTTCCAGAAAAAATTCCAAACATTTCTTCTGTATTTGTTATATCTACATTTTTATTATCTCTTTGAATTATATTTATTGTAAATATATCTTGTGAATCTCTATTAAGAATTAAATCTGTATCTGCATTCATATCAAATTCAAAAGTATAATTTTCATTTGGTTTAATGTTATTTATTTTTTTTGCATTATAATTTGTATTAGAATCTTTATCAAAAACGATGAATTCTTTTGAGTTTTGTAATTCAAAAGATACCCATATTCCAAAAACTATTATTAATATGCTAATTATGATAATAATGTATTTTAATTTTATTTTTAACAAATGTTTAGTTATTTTTATATTAAATATGTTTAATATACTAGCAAATATAAGCCAAAATATACTAAATATTATCATTAACATATATGTTTCTTTTACAATAAAATACTGAAAGAAAAATACATATATTACAGACATTATAATTGATAACACAGAATTTTGAAGTATATACATATTTTTTTCTTTGTTTTTTATACTAATCATATATATTATTGATGTAAATATAAAAATAAGGAACATTGCCTTAGAATATGTTAAGATTAAGCCTAAAATCAAAATTGTATTTATTATACTAAAAATTATTCTTTTAATTCCATTATTGTTAACTGCCTTATTAATACTTAAAAAATAAGAAAATACTATTAATCCTGCGAATGCATTTGGATTTCCTAATAGAGATACTAATCTTGATTCTCCATTTTTAATATAGTTTATGTTTAAAAATGTGAATATTTTATTTGTAGTAAGATTTTCCAGACCAACAATAATAAGTAAAATTGTTAAAGTAATGATAATATTTAATAGTATTTGTATACTTTTGTTATTTTTTTCTCCACTTTCTCTTGTTAAAATATATACCCAAAATAATGTAATATAATTTAATATGCCTGTAATCGTATATTCAAAACTTATATATGTATTAAATAATAATGGTATAGACGTAGATATTACTAATAATATTACAAATATATCTAATTTTGATTTTATAATTTTAACTGGTTTCTTCTTAACAATATGTATAAACAAATAAAATAGAATTATTACATTTATAATTATTTGAATTATATTATATACTTTTATATTTTCTACAAATATAGTTGATGCTATTAATATAAAAATTAATAGCATCATAACTAAATTGTTGTTTATTTTTTTTAATATCATATAAACTACCCTAAATAAAAATTTAATATAGCAATCATCCTAAATATTCAACTGGTGCATAAGTATAATCATATGTACTTGTTGCTTCATTCCATTCTGATTTTATAACATTCCAAGTACTTGATAATGAGTAAAAATCCTCAGCTTTTGTTTTTCCTTCAACTTTAATAGTAAATCCTTCATGTGTACAATCTTTAAATACATCTGAGCCAATACCTGTAACACTTTTTGGAATTGTTATTTCCTGTAAATTTTCACATCCGCGAAAAACTTCATTATTTATATATGTAACATTTTCAGGTATAATTATATTCTTTAAACTAGTACATCCGCTCAAAAATATACGAATCTAACCCTCTAACACCTGTTGGAATATTTATATTTATTAAATTACTACAATATTCAAAAGCACAAGATCCTATAGATGTAACACTATCTGGTATATTTACAATTTGTAAATTTCTGCATCCTCGAAAAGCACTGCTTCCTATATATGTAACACTTGTAGGTATATTTACATTATTTAAATTCTCACACCCGATCAAAAGTTGAAAAATTTATTTTTGTAACACCTGTTGGAATATCTATACTTATTAAATTCTTGCAACCATCAAAAGCATATTCGCCTATTTCAGTAACATTTTTAGATATATCTATTGTTTTTAAATTCTCGCAATCATGGAAAACACTATCACCTATTATAGTAACATTTTCAGGTATTTCTACGTTTTGTAAACCTTTACATCCGTAAAAGGCAGAATCTCCAATTTTATTAACATTTTTTAATATATTATTTATACTTTGTAATCCATTACATCCGTCTAAAAGTTGAGCTTGGAATTTCTGTTATACTTTTTGGAAGAGAAATGTCCTCTAATTTTTCACAATTCATAAAAGCTCCCCATCCTATTTTGGTAACATTTTCAGGTATAATTATAGTTTCTAAGTTGTCACATCCGATTAAAAACAGAATTTCCAATTTCAATAATATTATTAGGTATCGTTATATTTTGTAAACCATCGCAGCCAGCAAAAGCACTTTCTCCAATTTTATTAGCATTTTTTAGTATTTTATCTATGCTTTTTAATCCACTACATCCGTCTAAAAGCTGATGCTGGAATTTCACTAATTGTTCTTGGAAGAGACATGTCTTGTAAACTAGAGCAACCCGAAAAAGCTGCCTCTCCTATTTGTGTAACACTTTCAGGTATAGGTATAGTTTTTAAACTTGAATAGTCTCTAAAAGCATTTTTTCCAATCACTTCTAATGTTTGAGGTATTTCTACTTCAGTTACATCTGGGAAAGGTAAAGATGCTCCTATTTCTTTTACTGTTTCTGGAAATACTATCTTTTTAATGCCATAGACTGCACCCATGCCTTGCCATTCTCCTAATGAAATACCTTTGTGTTCATCCAAACTTACTTTTGTTACTTTTTTACCGCCTATTTCTGATGGTATTATTAATGTATCTATATTTGTCACAACATCAGCTATTTGATAGTCATGTGTTAGTTCTGGTAATTCATCACAAACATTATTAAAATCTAATCCTGTAATTTCTGCCTCATCATCTTCATTGGTTGTATATGTAAGTGTTTCTTCAGGTGTAAGGTCTCCTGGATTTGGTTTTGGTTTATTGCTTGCAACTGAATCTTCTTTATATACTAATCCTACATAATCTATTACTTCTTCATCTTCTTTTGGTTTATAATATAATTCTCCTTCTAAAAGATAATATACATCTCCTTCTTCATATGTACCATGTCCTGTTGTCATATTTCCTACTAATACATCTACATCTATAACATAACATATATTAGTTCCTGTACTACTTGCTGCAATTTTTGTTACTTGTATACTTGCTACTTTATCAAGCTTAGCTGTTTCATTTTCTACTTCGTCTGATATTATATCTTTTGATTTTAAGTAATCAATATATGTTATATCATCCTTTTCTGTATCTACCATCTTTTCGGCAACTTCTAGTCTTAGCATTTCTAATACGGCAGCTTTTTCTGAACGAATTTTAGCTTCTTGTGCTCTTACTAGTATTCCATTTTGTCCTGTTAACATCATTATTGATATTCCTGCTAATATTAGAAGTACTATTATTGTTACCACTAATGCTATTAATGTTATACCAAGTTGCTTTTTACTTGCATATTTCTTCATCTCTTGTTTTCCTCCCTTTTTACTTATTTCATGTATTTTAATTATAATATTTTAAAATTTTCTTTTCAATTAATTTAACTAAACTTAATACAATTGTAATATTGGTGTAATATAATGTATACAATTTTGTATAAAATAATATGATGCTATTAATTTTATATTAATAGCATCATAATTAATTTATTATTATTTTTTAATTATACATTATTTTTTAAATAGTTAATTTTTGCACAATTGGCACTTCCACCTTGATTATAAGACACAACATCCCAAATATCAGATACATAAGCAAAGTCATCTTCACTTGCTTTACCTTCTACATCTACAGAAAATGTTTCATATGTACACCCAAAAAATATCACTCTGTGCACTTCCATTACACTTTCAGGTAAAGTTATATGTCTTAAATTACAATAACCACTAAATGCTGAATCTCCTATTTTTTCTAATGTATTTGATAATTTTACTTCTGTTACTTCAGGAAAAGGACAAGTACTTCCGTAATTCTTTAACTGTATCTGGATATATTATTTTCTTTATTCCATATATTTCTAAAGGTCCATTAGTTGCATCTCCATCTGATTCAAATAGACCTATAAAGTTACTAAAACTCACTTTGGTTACAGTTTTATCATCTATGCTAGATGGTATTGTTAAAATTTCCATATTAGCTGTAATTTCTACAGGATCATAAATACTATAAACCTTTGGAATTTCTTCATCACATATGTTATTAAGATCTAATCCTGTAATTTCTATTTCATCTTGATCATTAGTTGAATATGTAAATATACCTGTAGGATCAACAGGTAATTCTGGACTAGGAGTAGGGTCTGGGTCTGGGTCTGGATTTGGACCATCATTATTTAAATCAGGATCATTTTTATATACAGAACCCACATAATCTATTACTTTCTCTTCTTCCTTTGCTTTATAATATAAATCTCCTTCTAAAAGATAATATACGTCTCCTTCTTTATATGTACCATGACCTGTTGTTAAATTTCCTACTAATATATCTACATCTATAACATAGCATATATTGCTTTCTACATCATTTACTGCAATTTTTACTATTTCTTTAGATGCAATTTTGTTTAATTCAGCAGTATCATTTTCAAATTCATCTGTTATGATATTTTTTGATTTCAAATAATCAATATATGAAATATCTTCTTTTTCTGTATCCATCATTTTTTCGGCAACTTCTAATCTTAACATTTCTAAAACTGCTGCATATTCCGAACGTATTTTAGCTTCTTGTGCTCTCACTAGTATACCATTTTGTCCCGTTAGCATTGCAATAGACACACCTGCCAAAATTAATAATACTATTATTGTTACTACCAATGCTATTAATGTTATACCATTTTGTAGTCTTAATTTTTTTCCTTCTTTTTTAAAATCCACTTTTTTCCTCCTTTTTATTTTCGCAGAATTATATATTCTATGAAAATGTTAGAGGTTTACAATTTAGATTTTATAATAACTTAATAGATTTTTAATTTTTTATGTGTTTGTTTTTATATTTATTTTTAAACTATTTTAAGAGTGTTATAAATACTTAAAATCAACACTTAAATAATACAATAAAAAATCGCAGAATATATAATTCTGCGAAAATATTCCATATTCCTTAATGATTTAATTATAATACTTTTAGCATATTCATTGCAATCAATTTAAACAAACTTAATATAATTGTAATATTTTAGAAATATTTTGTAAAATAATTATCCACCAGCTTAGCTGGTGGTTTTTCCTTTACGCCCATAGGGCTTCTCTACTAGCCACATCTAAAAATG
>CANRPS010000031.1 GCA_947632585.1 uncultured Clostridia bacterium | reverse complement strand
CAATATAAGAGAAAGTAACGACATAGTAGAAGTAATATCACAATATGTTCATTTAAAAAGAAGTGGGAGAAATTATTTTGGATTATGTCCATTTCATAATGAAAAATCTCCTTCTTTTTCAGTTTCACCAGACAAGCAAATATTTCATTGTTTTGGATGTGGGGCTGGTGGCAATGTGACAACATTTATTAGCAAGATAGAAGGAGTGGGATTTAAAGAAGCAGTTGAAATTTTAGCAGAGAGAGCAAATATTACTTTACCTACATTAGGAGATAATGTTGATTACAAAAAAGAGGAACTAAAAGCAAAAGTTTATAAAGTTAATTCTTTTACAGCTGAATATTATCACAAAAGATTGTATAGACCAGAATCAAAAATTGGACAAGACTATGTAAAACAAAGAAAATTAACAAATGAAACTTTAGAAAGCTACAATTTAGGATTTTCAGGAAATGGTGATGAATTATATAAAGTACTTCGTAAGGAAGGATTCCAAGATGAAGAAATAATAGAATCAGGTTTAGCAAAAAAAAGTGAAAATGGTAGATTTGTTGATTTTTATCGAGATAGATTTATGATTCCTATTTTGGATATTAGAAATCGAGTAATAGCTTTTGGAGGTAGAGTTTTAGGTGATGCAAAAAGATTTAAATATCTAAATTCTCCAGAAAATGTAGTCTATAGTAAAGGAAAGCATTTGTTTGGACTAAATGTTGCAAAAAAATATGAACATAAAAAACTTTTAATAGTTGAAGGATATATGGATGCAATTTCACTTCATCAAAGGGGCATAACAAATGTTGTAGCAGCACTTGGGACAGCCTTAACAACAAACCAAGGATGGTTACTTAGAAAAAATGCTGAACAAATTATATTGGGATTTGATTCAGATGGAGCAGGTCAAAATGCTATTTTGCGTGCAATGGAAGTCATGCAAAATATGGGGACAGATATAAGAGTTTTACAGATGACTGGAGCTAAAGATCCAGATGAATATGTAATAAAATATGGTTCAGCTAGGTTTCAAAAGCTAATGGATGAAGCAATTTCATTTATTGAATTTAAAGTAAAAGTATTAGAAAAAAGCTTAAATTTGGATGTGGCAGGCGATAAAGTAAAATTTTTAAATGAAATAGCAAAATTAATTGCAAAAATTGAAAATAAAATGGAACAAGAAATATACATAGAAAAGATTGCAAAAGGATATAATATATCGAAAGAAGCTATTTTTGGACAAGTTAATAAAATCCAGTATCAAGGAAAAGACAAAGATATATTAAAAAAACAAGTTCCAATTGTAAACAAGAAACAAGAAAAGAAAGAAAATGTTCCAGAAGAAATAATTAAAAGAGAAAATACGATTATATCTATTTTATTAAATAATCCTGAAACTTATGAAATAGTTAAAGAAAATGTTAGCATAGGAGATTTTAAGTACGACTTAAACAACGAAATAATAAAAGTATTATATTCAGAATTAGAAAATAAAAATATTGAAGTGAGCTCTATTATTGATAAAATTGAAGATGAATCAATAAAAAATCACTTAACAGCAATAATAGCGGAAGACTATGGAATTAAAGACAATGAAAAAGCGATAAAAGATATTCTAAAAAAATATGAAAAAGAAAAACTGGAAAAAAGACGTGATGAACTGCTTAAAGAAATGACTATGGAACAGGATAATGAAAAAAGGAAAGAATTAGGTGAAGAATTAAATAACATAATTTTAAAATTAGCAAAAATAAAATAATATTCTTATGAGAAAGGTAGGTCTATGGGGTGAAAAAGAAAGAAGAAAATGAAAAGATATTAGAACAAGAAGAAGTAAAAACAGAAAAGAAGAAAAAGAATACAAATAAAAAAGAAGAAATTAAAGAACCTAAAAAGAAAGAAAAAAAAGAAGCAGATAAAAAAATAATAAAAGAAGAAAACAAGAAAGAAGAGAAGAAGAAAGAAGAAAAGAAAAAAGAAAAAGAAGATATAAAAAAAGAAATAACAGAAAAATTAAAAACAGAAAATGAAGATATAAAAGACGAAAATATAATTTCTGAAGAAGATGAAGAAGATGAAGTATCTTTAGAAGAAAAAGCTAAAAAGAAAGTAGAAAAAATAATTAAAAAAGCTAAAGAAAAAGGAAAAATAACATATGGCGAACTTGCAACAGAACTTGATGAGACTACACCTGATGAAATAGAAAAAGTATTTGATGCTATGGAAGAGATGGGAGTAGATGTTTTAAAAGATGATTTCGATGATGAGCCAGATGAAGAAGATTTAAGAGAAGTTGAAGATTTAAAGCTTGATGAAATAACCCAAGAAGATACTTTTGAGGGAATAAATATAGATGACCCTGTTAGGATGTATTTAAGAGAAATCGGAAGGATACCACTTTTAACATATGAGCAAGAATTAGAATATGCAAAAAGAATATTAGATCAAGATGAATATGCAAAACAAAAACTTGCAGAAGCAAACTTAAGATTAGTAGTAAGTATTGCAAAAAAATATGTAGGAAGAGGAATGCTATTTTTAGATTTAATCCAAGAAGGAAATATGGGATTAATAAAAGCTGTAGAAAAATTTGACTACACAAAGGGATTTAAATTTAGTACTTATGCAACTTGGTGGATTAGACAATCAATAACAAGAGCTATTGCTGATCAAGCAAGAACAATAAGAATTCCTGTTCATATGGTTGAAACAATAAATAAACTAATTCGAACATCAAGACACTTGCTTCAAAGATTAGGAAGAGAACCTAGTCAAGAAGAACTTGCTGAAGAACTCGAAATGCCAATTGAAAAAGTAATGGAAATACAGAAAATTGCACAAGATCCAGTATCACTTGAAACTCCGATTGGAGAAGAAGATGATAGTCACTTGGGAGATTTTATTCAAGACGAAGATAGTCCAGCACCTCAAGATGCTGCAGCATATACTCTTTTGAAAGAGCAATTGGAAGAAGTAATGGCAACTCTTACACCTAGAGAAGCAAAAGTTTTGAGACTAAGATTTGGGTTAAATGATGGTAAGGCAAGAACATTGGAAGAAGTAGGAAAGGAATTTGATGTAACAAGAGAAAGAATTCGTCAAATAGAAGCTAAAGCCTTAAGAAAATTAAGACACCCAAGTAGAAGCAAAAAATTAAAAGATTATATGACATAAGAAAAAAGAGCGATTATAAATCGCTCTTTAAAAATTTTAAAAAAAATAATAAAAATTCATATTATGGACACAAAATTAAAATATAATATCAAATATATGGAGGAAGTAGTATGGAAGATACAACTATTTTAATTGTAGATGATGAATCTAGAATGAGAAAATTAATTAAGGATTTTTTAAACAATAAGAATTATATAACATTAGAAGCATCAGACGGAGAAGAAGCGATAGAAATATTTCAAAAGAATAAAAACAAAATAAATTTAATTTTATTAGATGTAATGATGCCTAAAATAGATGGATGGACAGTTTTGAGAGAAATAAGGATAGACTCTAATGTTCCTGTAATTATGCTTACAGCAAGAGGAGAAGAGCAGGATGAATTATTTGGATTTGAATTAGGTGTTGATGAATATATTTCGAAACCATTTAGTCCCAAAATATTAGTAGCAAGAATAGAAGCAATTCTTAAAAGAAGTCAAGGAGAAAAGAAATCAATTAGAAATTTTGGTGGCATTGTCATAGATGAAAATGGAAGAACTGTAACAGTAGATGGAAAGCCTATAGAATTAAGTCTAAGAGAATTTGAGCTATTGAAATATCTATTGGATAATGAAAAAGTTGCTCTTTCGAGAAATAAAATATTAAATAATGTATGGAATTATGATTATTATGGTGATTCAAGGACTATTGATAGTCATATAAAAAAGATTAGATCAAAACTTGGTAAAAAAGGAAAATATATTGAGACTATTAGGGGTATAGGATACAAATTTGAAGTAAAATAAAGTATTAGGTGAATTAAATGAAAAATAAAATAATCATGTTTAAATCAATAAGAACGAAATTATTCTTATCTTTATGTATTGTAGTTATAGCTATAATTGTTTCATTAATTATCTTAAACAATTTTGTATTGAGTAGATTTTATGAAAATAATAAACAAAAAAAATTACAGAACGTATATGAAACAATAAATAGATACTATAAAGATGAAACAAATTATGGTGATATAACAGAAGAATTAGATAAAATTTCAATTAATAATAATTTTGACATTTTAATAAAAAATAATGAAAATGTAAGTATTTATAGTTCAAATAAAGATTTTTATTCGACAATGGGTAATGTAATGGTTTGGGCAATGAGAGAAGAAAAGTCTGTACCTAAAAGACAGGGAAATATTTTAAAAGCAACAGAAAATTATACTATTAGTAAATATAGAGAAGAAGGAACAAATATTAATTATATGGTACTTATGGCTAAACTAGATAATAACTATAAGCTTTTTATGAGAATGCCAATAGCATCTATTAAAGAAAGTGTCAAAATTTCAAACGAATTTTTATATATAGTTGCGATATTTGTAATAATAATTGGTGGAATAGTATTATCTATAGTATCAAGAAAATTTACTAAACCAATAGTTGAGTTAAATGAAATAGCAAAAAATATGTCAAATCTAGATTTTAGCCAGAAATATAAAACATCAGAAGAAAATGATGAAATTGATATGTTGGGAAATAGTATTAATATATTATCAGATAAATTGGAAAAAACGATTGGCCAGCTAAAAAGAAATAATTCGGAGCTCGAAAAAGATATTGAAGAAAAATCTAAAATAGATGAAATGAGAAGAAGTTTTATATCTGATGTATCACATGAATTGAAAACTCCTATAGCATTAATTCAAGGCTATAGTGAAGGATTAATAGAAAATGTGAACTCAGATGAAGAATCAAGATTATTTTATGCAGAAGTAATACAAGATGAAGCAACAAAAATGGATAGATTAGTAAAACAATTATTAGAATTGATGAAGCTTGAATATGGAAAGATGCAGTTTAATAATAAAGAATTCAATTTAATAGAATTAGAAAAAGAAATACTTAGAAAATCAATGGTTATGATAGAAAAAGAAAATGTAAAACTTGAAGACAAGTTAGAAGGAGAAATAAAAGTTTTTGCAGATGATTTTTATATAGAACAAGTTTTAACAAATTATATAACAAATGCTATTAAATATTCTTGTGAGATAAATGGAGAGAAAAAAGTAAAAATAGAAAATGAAATAATAGAGGCCGAAAACAAAGTAAGAGTAAAAGTATTTAATACATTTACAGGATTTTCAGAAGAAGACATAAATCACATATGGAATAGATTTTATAAAGTTGATGAATCAAGAAACAGAGATAAAGGAGGAAATGGTATAGGTTTATCATTAGTTAAAGCTATAATGAACAATTATGGAAATGATTTTGGGGTAAAAAATGTAGCTGGTGGAGTCGAATTTTTCTTTGACTTAGATATCTCAAAAATGAAATAAAATCCATTTAAATATTATAAATATTTTCTTCTAAAATGCAAATACTAAATAAAATAAACATGAAAATGGAGGAAAATATTATGAAATCTAATGCATGGGAAGGTTTTATAGGAGGAGATTGGCAACGTATAATAAATGTAAGAGATTTTATACAAAAAAATTATACACCTTATGATGGAGATAGCAAATTCTTAACAGCTCCTACTGAAAAAACAAAAAAATTATGGAATAAGGTTTTAGAACTTTATAAAAAAGAAAAAGAATCTTATGGTGGTGTCTTAGATATAGATACAAAAACAATATCTGGTATTTTAAGCCATAACCCAGGATATATAGATAAAGATTTAGAGGAAATAGTTGGAATTCAAACTGATAGCCCACTTAAAAGAGCAATTATGCCATTTGGTGGAATTAAAATAGTTGAAAAATCGTGTGAAGCTTATGGAAAGAAAATTGATGAAGAAGTTGATAAAATATTTCATCAAATACGAAAAACACATAATGATGGAGTGTTTGATGCATATAGTCAAGACATAAGGCTAGCCAGATCAAATAAATTACTTACAGGATTACCTGATGGATATGGTAGAGGAAGAATTATAGGTGATTATAGAAGGATAAGCTTGTATGGAGTGGATTATTTAATTGAGGAGAAAAAGCATGAGCTTATAGAACTTGATGAAGATATATTTACTGAAGATATTATTCGACATAGAGAAGAAATATCTGAACAAATAAAGGCATTAAACGAACTTAAAACAATGGCTTTAAAATATGGTTATGATATATCAAATCCCGCAACAAATGCGAAAGAAGCTATACAATGGCTATATTTTGGCTATTTAGGTGCTATAAAAGATCAAAATGGAGCTGCAATGAGTTTAGGAAGAACTTCAACTTTTTTAGATATTTATATAGAAAGAGATTTAAAAAATGGAATTTTAACAGAAGAAAAGGCACAAGAATTAATAGACCATTTTGTTATGAAATTACGAATGGTAAGATTTTTGCGTACACCAGATTATAATGAATTATTTTCAGGAGACCCTGTTTGGGTAACTGAAAGCATTGGTGGTATGGGAATAGATGGAAGAACTTTGGTAACAAAAAATTCATATAGAATACTTCATACTTTAACAAATTTAGGATCTGCACCTGAACCTAATTTAACTATTCTATGGTCTACAAGATTGCCTGAAAATTTTAAAAAATTTACAGCAGGACTTTCTATTAAAACATGTGCTATCCAATATGAAAATGATGATTTAATGAGAGTAAGTTTAGGAGATGATTATGGTATTGCGTGTTGTGTATCTCCAATGAAAATTGGTAAACAAATGCAGTTTTTTGGAGCACGTGCAAATCTTGCAAAAACCTTGTTATATGCTATAAATGGAGGGGTTGATGAGATAACTAAAAAACAAGTTACCCCTAAATTTGCTCCAATAACATCAGAATATTTAAATTATGACGAAGTTATGGAAAAGTATGATCAAATGATGGAATATGTTGCAAAAATTTATATCAAGGCATTAAATGTAATTCATTATATGCATGATAAGTATTCATATGAGGCACTAGAAATGGCATTACATGATAAAGATGTTTTTCAAACAATGGCATGTGGAATTGCAGGGCTTTCAGTCGTTGCGGATTCCCTTTCTGCAATTAAATATGCGAAAGTAAAAGCAATTAGAGATGAAAATGGGATAGCAATTGATTATCAAGTTGAAGGAGATTTCCCGCAATTTGGAAATGATAATGAAGCTGTGGATGAAATCGCAGTAAATATTGTAAAAAAATTTATGGAAAAAATTCGTAAATATCCAACATACAAAAATGCAAAACCGACATTATCCATTTTAACAATAACATCAAATGTAGTTTATGGTAAAGCAACAGGCAGCACTCCTGATGGAAGAAAAGAAGGAGAACCATTTGGCCCAGGAGCAAATCCTCTTCACGGACGTGATACAAATGGTGCATTAGCTGTTATGAATTCTATAGCAAAACTTCCATTTGACAATGCAGAAGACGGAATTTCTTATACATTTTCGATTACACCAAATACATTAGGAAAAACTGAAGAAGAAAAGGTAAGTAATCTAGTAAGTATGTTAGATGGATATTTTGCAGAGACTGGACACCATATAAATGTAAATGTATTTGATAGAAATCTACTTCAAGACGCAATGGATCATCCTGAAAAATATCCACAACTTACAATAAGAGTTTCGGGCTATGCGGTTAAATTTACAAGTTTAACAAGAGAACAACAACTAGATGTTATAAATCGTACTATTCATGAAAAGATTTAATTAAAAAAGGGAAAGTAAAATGTTAAATTTTATATTTCCCTTTTATTATTAATACTATAGGAGAGAGGAATGGAAGATAAAAAAATAGAAGCAAGAGTACATTCAGTTGAATCATTTGGTACATTAGATGGACCAGGTATTAGATTTGTACTATTTTTACAGGGATGTAATTTAAAATGTAAATATTGTCATAATAGAGATACATGGGACATGAAATTGGGTCAATTAAAGACTTTAGATGAAATATTTAATAAAATATTACGATATAAAAATTATATTAAAAATGGTGGTGTAACAATTACAGGAGGAGAACCACTTTTACAATATAATTTTTTAATTGCACTTTTTACGAAATTAAAGGAAGTAAAAATTCACACATGTATTGACACATCTGGAATGGTTGCTTTAACAGAAAAAATAAAAGAATTGATTAATTTAACAGATTTATTTTTATTAGATATAAAACATATTGACCCTGAAAAGTGTAAAAAACTAGTCGGATTTTCAAATGAAAAAGAACTAGATTTCGCAAAATATCTAAGTGAAATAAATAAGCCTATGTGGATTAGGCAAGTTTTAATTCCAGGAATAACAGATGATGAACAAGATTTATTAAAATTAAAAAAATTTATTTCAAGCTTAAATTCTGTAGAAAAGATGGAATTTCTACCTTATCATACAATGGGAAAATATAAATGGGAAGATTTAGGTTTGAAATATGAGTTAGAAGGAGTAAGAGAAACAAATAATAATGATTTAGAAATAGCTAAAAAAATACTTGATACTAAGTATGATTATTGAACATGAACTAATATAAACAAAAAAGAGAGTTTTTATAAACTCTCTTTTTAAAAATCATTTTAGATATAAAACAACTCGAAAACCATTTAAATACCCACATCCATAATCATCTGTCTTCATAGTTGCCAATCGCAATGCAACAGATGCAATTGATGAATCTGCACAGCATCCTCGCCTTACGGCATAACCATTTTCATTTTTTTCAGTTGTCCATTCATATAAATTTCCTGCAAAATCGTAGATATTTTTTGCTTTATTTCTTTCTGATATTCCTGTAGCTAATTCTATTATATCTTGATTTCCTTCATTTTTTCTTCCTTTTGGTACTAAAAAATTTCCTCTATAGTACTTAGTAGGGCTAGTACTACTTCCTGGAGGAGTAAAGTCTCTTTTTCCAATTGAGTATAGTCCATTTATCTCGTATCCTCCAGCATATAAGAAGTTTCCCCAACTAGAACTATCATCAATATCAAATCCACTATTTCCAAGCCATGTAGTAATAGTATCCCAAGCATATGAATCAATCAAATAGGATGTTACATTTTGTGAAACATTATTATATGAATACATTTGTTCTGATAATTTTTTTGCATTTTCCCAACTTATAAAATTCCATGGTTGCAATCCTTTTTTTATAGATATTTTCCCTTTATTTGTATTTCTTGTTTCTTTATTAGCTATATAGGTACTATTATCTCTATATTCTTTACTTTCTTCTACACCTACTTCATATCTTCCTACATAGAAACCCTTATATTTGTTTACACTTGTTATTTTTTCATTTATTTTTTCATCGCTCCAATTATCATATTTGGCATAAGATTCATGATCTCCACCTAATTCAATATTTTGTTCATATTTTAATTTTACTCCATCAGCTGGTATCCATACGAATTCATTTCCATCTGAATCTATGATTACCAGTCCTTCATCTATTGTGCTTTCTCCTTCTATTTTAGTTGGCGCAAATCCTGCTGGAATTGTTATTCCTTGAAATGTTGTGTTTTCTATATTTGAAGTTGCTTCTAACATTGCCATTAGTCTTTGTTCTTCAACTGATGCCTTTTCTGTTTTTTCTTTTGATTCTGCTGCTCTGCTTAGTATTCCATTTTGTCCTGTTAGCATCATTATTGATATTCCTGCTAATATTAGAAGTACTATTATTGTTACTACTAATGCTATTAATGTTATTCCTTTTTTATTTGTTGTTATTTTTACTTTTTCTCTTGAAAGTGTTGCCTTTAACATATTTTATCCTCCTTAGTTATTTTCGCAGAACTAATAATTCTACGAAAAGTTAAAAATCATGTATTTCTTTATTTTTAAATGTTTGATGATTTTTTGCTTTATATTTTTTATTTTTATAAATATTTCATTTTCATTACATTTTTCTTTAATCTATTGTAAAATAAACATTTTATTGATATTATAATTGTAAAAAAATTCGTAGAATTATTAGTTCTACGAATTTTTTTAAGTTATATTTATTCTTAAACATTTTTTTGAATCGATATTTACTAAAATTATTCTTTTCTTAAAGCATTCCAATATTTAAAAAGATCGTCTAGTTTTTCAGATATTTTTTCTTAATTTAAACAATTAGGTATTGCAAGAATATTACACCTTCAAATAATAATTGATATTATAGCATAAATATGGAATCTATTGGCAATGTTATTATATATTGTTATGATTATTACGTACTATTGATTTCCAATATAGAAGTGCTTTTTAAAATCAAAAAATAAAAACTACTATCAAATAAATTTGAAAGTAGTTTTTATATACTCGAAGAATTTTCCGAGTTCCTTATTAATTTGGAGCAGGTAGTGGGAATCGAACCCACGTCATCAGCTTGGAAGGCTGAGGTTCTACCATTGAACTACACCTGCATTTTTGATACTTTCTTATTATACCATTTTTTTGCGGTTTGTCAATAGTTTTAATGAAAAAAATATAAAAAGTAAAATAAATCCTAAATTTAAATAATTAAATCTAGGATTTATTTTATTACATTGCTTGTCTATATAAATTTATAAAATCTTCCTTTGTTACTTCTCTTGGATTTCCTGGTTTACATGGATCATTCATTGCTTTTTCAGCAAGCATTTCAAGATCTTCTTCTTTTACTCCGTAATCTTTTATAGTTTGAGTAATTCCTACTTTTTTACTCAATTCAGAAATCATCCATACAAATGTATTTATTACATCTTGGTCATTTAAATTTGCAGCATCTGGTCTACCAATATTGACTAATATTTCTCTAAATCTATTAGCACAAACTTCCCCATTAAATCTCATAACAACAGGGAGAAGCATGGCATTTGCAATTCCATGTGGTGTATCATATACAGCACCTAATTGATGTGCCATAGAATGAACTATACCAAGACCAACATTTGAAAATCCCATACCTGCAATATATTGAGCTATTCCCATCATTTCTATAGCATCTTCATTTTTTTCATTAACAGCATCTGGCAAATATTTAAAAATCATTTGAATAGCTTTCATATGAAACATATCAGACATTTCATTATGAGCAGATGTAATATAACCTTCAACAGCATGTGTTAAAGCATCCATACCAGTTGCAGCAGCTAAACTTTTTGGCATTGAAGCCATTAATTCAGAATCGATAATTGATAAAATTGGTATATCATTTGGATCAACACATACCATCTTAATTTTAGCATCTTCATCTGTTATTACATAATTAATAGTTACTTCTGCCGCTGTTCCTGCTGTTGTAGGAAGAGCAATAATTGGCATGCCTTTATTTATAGTATTTGATAATCCATTTAAAGATTTTACATCAGCTCTTTCTGGATTTGTCATAACTATAGAAATGCCTTTAGCAGTATCAATACTTGAACCTCCACCAACTGCAACTATTAAATCAGCCTTTGATCTTTTACAAGCAGTTACCCCATTTAATACATTTTTTATAGTTGGATTAGGTTTAATTTTTGAGTATAACTTGTATGGTATTTTTTCCTTATTTAAAATATCTTCTACCTTTTTTGTTACTCCAGCTTCTACAAGAGATGCATCACTTACTAAAAATACTTTCTTAAAACCTCTCTTCTTAATTTCATTTGGTAATTCTTCTCTTGCACCTTTACCAAAATAAGAAGTTTCATTTAATACAAATCTAAATGACATATTAAAATCCTCCTTTGTAAATTAAATTAAAGTTATTATATCATTAATTATTTTATATAACAATTTTTATTTAAAATTTATTTTTAATAGTTTCTATTATATAAATTATATAATAATTATTCCCATAAGATTTTTGTTTAAACATTATATTTTATATTAATTTTTACATAAAAGAAATCCACTATAAATGTGTAATTTATAGTGGATTCTCGACATTTTGGTCAAGAAGTTACCTCCATCCAAACCCATTCTGGCTTGTACCAACTATGGATGTTGTTGGAAAGAAAGATGGTGTCGGATGATACTCCTGCTTGAAGCCTCAGTTGGTGGAAGTATCGAATCATTTCAAGCAAGCTAGAAGAATAAATGGTGTTGAGCCAACCTCCTTCAATCTCTTGCCGGAGACGATAACGACGACCAGTAGAAGTTTCGAGCGAAGCTTGATTCTTTTTATGTCCTCCTTTGTTATAGCAAAGAGTTGCCACATTTCCGGAGTGAAGAATCGGGGATTCCATGGAGTCCAATACATCCTCAAGAAGGATTAGTATCATGTAGGGGCGAGCAAAAATCTCACCTTTTTCAGATACAAACCTTACTTCTCCAGTGTCGGTATCGACCTGAAGATAAATCTCGTAGATGTATTTCTGTCCTGAGTGGGATTTGAGGAACGTCCGGGCTAAAATGTTCTTCATTCTGTCACCTCCAAAAAAATTTTCCACGATGTCATGTCTTGCTGAAAACACGAGGTTTAAAGCAATGAGTTACTTTTTTATTATAACATATTTACATAAAAATGTAAATTGCATTTTATTATTTTAAGGTATAGCATTGTATTAATTTGAAAAAATATGTGAAAAGTGATATAATATAAGAAGTAACAAAGCAGAAACTTCATCTTTTCTGCAACAAAGTACAAACGAGGTAAAAAAAAATTGAGATGGAGGACACAAAAATGGACGCATTCAAAATGTTCGTGTGTGCAGGGCATCCGTTATGCCCGAGCAGCTTCTTAGATGAAATACTCCGGGAAGCGATCAACAGCAAAAATTGGGCTGTGGTGGAACGAGTTCGGGAAAATCCGAAAGCTTCGAAAGAGGCTAAAGAAATTATAAACGAACTCAAAAAGGCCCAATAGAATGGGTCCTAGAAAAGGAGAAAGTACATTTCTCCTTTTTCTTTTTGGTTTAAATTTGACTGCATTTGACATAATATAGGAAAAATGATAATATAAAATTAATCAACTTGCTATACGCAAGAGTAGAGGAGGGGAAAACATGGGAAATACTTCGGGAACTTTTATGACACATGAAGAGTGTTATAAAAGAAACGATTGCTACAATTGCCCATGGAAGTGTCCACAAGGTACACCCAAAAGAAACAGATGTGATGTCTGTGAAACGAGGTGCCCATGCTGTAACGGAGATTGCATGATTTGCAACAGAGATTGCATAAATCGCAAGGTGATGGCTAGAGATGGAAGAATTATTAGCTATTCAGAGTGCCGTGAACAGCATGACTGCTCAAATTGTCCATTCCCATGTCCTGATGAAAGTGCAGATTGCGACAATTGTACAACACGGTGTTCGTGTTGCGTAGCAGATTGCTCAATCTGTGACATGGCTTGCGATAATCGAAAGCAATGAACCTCCAAAGAGGCTGACAAAAGTCAGCCTTTTTTATTGTATAATGAAAACCCCCTGTTTTACAGGGGGTTCTAAAGGCTTCTAGCTATGAGTGGAAAAAATCCTCCTTTTTG
>CANRPS010000030.1 GCA_947632585.1 uncultured Clostridia bacterium | reverse complement strand
TGGTGGTCGTTATAGGGCTCGAACCTATGACCCCCTGCTTGTAAGGCAGATGCTCTCCCAGCTGAGCTAAACGACCATAATCTTTAACATTGCTAGTATACTATGTTTTAGAAAAGTTGTCAAGTCTTTTTTTCAAATTTATGTATTTTTTTCAAAAAAATGGAAAAAATACATATAAATAAAAAGTTGGGAGGAATGAAAACAATGAAAGAAAATGATATGAATGTATTAGATAAGGTAAATAAAGGAGCAACAATGGGAATGGATGCAATAGAATTTGTTATAAAAAAAGTGGGAGATGAAAATTTTAAAAAAACTTTAGATTTAGAATATAATAAATATAAAGATATATCCAGAAGAGCAAACGAATTATATGAGGATTATACTTATGAAAAAGAACCACATGAAACAAGCGGGATGACGAAGGTTATGACATGGTGGGGAGTACAAATGAAAGCAATGAATGATAAAAGCAATTCAAATTTATCAGAACTTTTGCTTAATGGAACTAATATGGGTATAGTAGAAGGAAGGAGATTGTTAAATCAAAATCCAGATATAAATCCTGAAATTCATACACTACTTGATGATTTTGTTAAAATGCAAGAAGATAGTGTAGAAAAATTGAAAACATATTTATAATTTTAAATAACACTAAAAACCAGATTATTAATATTATATTAGTAATCTGGTTTTTAGGGAGGTTGATTAAAACGAAAAAAGGATTATGTTTTTCAGGAGGAGGAATAAAAGCATTTGCTCATATAGGAGCTTTAAAAGCTTTAGAAGAAAAAAACATGAAATTCGATATGGTCTCAGGAACATCTTCAGGAAGTATCATTGCAACTCTTTATGCACTAGGATATTCTAGTAGCGATATGTATGAAATTTTGAAAAAATATTCGACAAAATTAAAATATGTAGATATAAAAAATATAATTAAATTAATACTCGGAGTAATATTTTCAGGAAAAATAGTAATTAAAGGTTTAAATAATGGCAATATTTTAACAAGAGCAATGAAAGAAGTGTGTTATGAAAAAGGAGTAAAGCTATTAAATGAGGTAAAAATGCCACTTATAATACCTGCTGTGAATTTGAAAAATGGAGAAGTTATAATATTTACATCAAAAGAAACAAGACAAAATATATCTGATGAAATAAAATATATATCAGATGTGCCTATAGATGTAGCAGTAAGAAGCAGTTCGAGCTATCCGGTTGTATATTCTCCATATGATTATAAAAATTTACAATTAGCAGATGGAGGAATAAGAGAAAATGTAGCTTGGAAAGAATTAAAGAATATTGGAGCAGAAAAAGTATTATGTATAAACTTTGCGTCTTATTTAGAAAAAGATTGTCTATGTGATAATATGATAGATGTTGCGGTAAGATCAATTACAATAATGGAACATGAATTGGGAATTTATGAGCTTGAAGGAATTGATGATTTAATTACAATAACAACACAAAAGGTAGGTTTATTAGATACATCTAAAATAGATTATTTATACCAGAAAGGGTATTATGCAGCAAAAAAATATATTGACGATAGACTTAAATAATGATAAAATAAAAACATAAAATTAATATAAGGAAATAGTAATGAAAAAAACAAAAAAAGGGATAAAAATAAGTAAAAATGTAAGAAGAATTTCTATTATGCTAATACTCATGATAGCTATATTGGTCATGTGTGTAATAGTTGTTAACTCAAAAAAATCAAATCCAAATATATCTGAAAAAACTTCATCTGAAGTAATTGATGCATCAGAAGAAAAAAATAAGAATAATGATGAAGAAATGATTGCTGAAATTACATCAAAAGAACAAACAGGAGACACAAGTTGGGATGAACAAGCAGAAGATACAAAAGTGGATATAACGAATAACGAAAATTCAGAAAAAAATAATAAATCAACTTATTATATTAAAGTTAATTATACGGCAAATTGTGTAACCATATATAAAAAAGATAATTCTGGTAATTATACAATTCCTGTTAAATCAATGGTTTGTTCAACAGGAAAGGCAACTCCAACATCAGGAGTTTATAGGATGTCAGATAAATATAGATGGCATATGTTAGAAGGAGGAGTATATGGACAATATTGTTCAAGAATTACAGGACATATTCTTTTCCATTCAGTACCATATTTAACAAATTCACCAGATACATTAGAATATTGGGCATATGATAAGCTAGGAACAAAAGCATCTGCAGGTTGTATAAGACTTACAGTACAGGATGCAAAATGGATCCATGCAAATTGTGCGAGTGGAACATATGTAGAGTTTTATTCTAGTTCTGATCCTGGTCCGCTTGGAAAACCTTCTGCACAAAAAATATCTTGGAATGAAACATGCAGAGATTGGGATCCAACAGACCCGGATTCAAGAAATCCATGGCATACATATGTAGCACCACAACCAGAAACTCCAAAAATAGAAGAAAATATACAACAACCAGAAGAACCGGACAAGCCTGAAACACAACTACCAGAAAATCTTACAAATACAAACAATAATACAAGCATAGAAAATAATTCTAATGAAATAGAAAATAATACTACAATTACAAATAATACTTCAAATACTAATGAGACCACAAACACAAGTACTAATGAAATTAATTCGACAAAAGAAGAAAACAAAGTAGTAGAAAATACAAACATACAATAAAGAACTGGGAGGATATTATGACAGATATAGAAATAGCAAGAAATACAAAATTGAATAAAATAGAGGATATCGCAAAAAAATGTGGATTAGAAGATGAAGAAATTGAACAATATGGAAAATATAAGGCAAAGATTAATGAAAAGGCATTTAAGAGATTAGAAAATAAGAAAAATGGAAAATTAGTTTTAGTTACAGCAATGAGCCCAACACCATTAGGAGAAGGAAAAACTACAGTTTCAATAGCAATAGCTGATGGATTAAATAAAATAAATAAAAATTCTATTTTAGCTTTAAGAGAACCTTCACTTGGACCTGTTTTTGGAATAAAAGGAGGAGCAACAGGTGGTGGAAAAGTGCAAGTAGCCCCAATGGAGGATATAAATTTACATTTTACTGGGGATATACATGCTATGACAGCAGCTAATAATTTACTATCTGCAATAATAGATAATCACATTTATTTTGGCAATGAACTTAAAATAAAGAAAGTTACATGGAAAAGATGTGTAGATTTAAATGATAGACAATTAAGAAAAGTAAATACAGGTCTTTCGGGAGAAAAGAACACAATTCCAAGAGAAGATGGATTTGATATAACAGTTGCATCAGAAATAATGGCAATACTATGTTTATCTAAAGATATAAATGATTTACGTACTCGATTAGGAAATATCATTATAGGCTATAATGAAGATGAAAAACCTGTCTATGCAAAAGATTTAAAAGCAGAAGGGGCAATGACAGTTCTATTAAAAGATGCAATAGATCCAAATTTGGTTCAATCGTTAGAACATACTCCATGTATAATTCATGGAGGACCATTTGCGAATATTGCTCATGGTTGTAATTCTATTAGAGCAACAAAATTAGCTTTAAAATTGGGAGATTATACAATTACAGAAGCAGGATTTGGTTCTGATTTGGGTGCAGAAAAATTTTTAGATATTAAGTGTAGAAAAACTAATTTAGCACCAGATGTAGTAGTTATAGTTGCAACAATAAAAGCATTGAAATATCATGGCGGTGTAAAAAAAGAAGATATATTTAAGCCAGCTAATGGTGCAATAGAAGCTGGAATGGATAATTTGTATAGACATGTACATAATCTAAAAGATGAATTTGGTTTAAATGTAATTGTTGCATTAAATAGATATAACACAGATACAGAAGAAGAATTAGAACTTGTAACAAAAAAACTTTCAGAAAAAAATATTGATGTAAGCATTGTAGAAGGTTGGGCAAAAGGTGGAGAAGGAGCAATAGATATTGCTGAAAAAATAGTAAAACTTTCAGAAAAAAAATATAATTTTAAATATATATATGAAGATAATGATGATATTAAAACTAAAATAGAGAAAGTTGCTAAAAAAGTATATGGAGCAATAGGAGTAAATTACACAGATGATGCTATAGCCAATATTGAAAAAATAAATAAATTAGGAAAGAAAAATTTACCAATTTGTATTGCGAAAACACAATATTCTTTATCAGATGATGACAAAAATTTGGAGTGTAAAGAACCATTTGCAATAACAGTAAAAGATGTAAGTTTAAGAAGTGGGGCAGAATTTATTGTTGTATATACAGGTAAAATAATGACGATGCCAGGATTACCAAAAATTCCAGCAGCAGAACAAATAGACATAGATGATGATGGAAATATTGTAGGAATATTTTAAAAAAATAAACACTATTCTTTATCTTTTATAGCAAACACTATAAAATAAAATCTGTTTAAATTACAAAAAAATGTGCATTATATAAATAGGAGATGAGTATATATGTATAATTTTAGAACAGATTTAGCAGTAGAAAGAAGGGAAATATTTAGAAAAAACAATAAATTAAAAGAAATAGATGGTGTTGAAGTAGAAGAAAAGAAAATAAATGAAAATATAAATGTTACAAGAGTAAAAATTGTAAATGAAAAAGGAGAAACAGCAATTGGAAAACCAATTGGAAATTATATAACAATAGATATAAAAAAGATAAAACTGGCAGAAGAAGATGAGATTCAAAAAGCATCTGAAATTGTATCAGAAGAATTAAAAAATATAATAAATAAACATATATCATATAAAGATGATATATTAGTAGTGGGACTTGGAAACTTATATGTTACACCAGATTCTTTGGGCCCAAAAGTTATTAATGATATAGACATTACAAGACATATAATAAAATATTTACCACAATATATAGATGAAAATACAAGGCCAGTAAGTGCAATATCTCCAGGAGTTCTAGGAACAACAGGGATAGAAACTTTAGAAATTTTAGAAGGAATTGTGGAAAAAGTAAAACCAAAGCTTTTAATTGTAATAGACTCTCTGGCTTCAAGAAGTATAGAAAGAATAAGTAGCACAGTACAGATTTCAGATACAGGAATAGTACCAGGAGCAGGTGTAGGTAATACTCGAAAGGAATTATCTCAAAGAACACTAAATATTCCAGTTGTATCAATGGGTGTACCTATGGTTGTGGAAAGTGCAGTTTTAGTAAATGATTGTTTAAACTTATTTATAGAAAAACTTCAACAAGAAGCAAAATCAAATGATTATTTGAACAAATTAAAAGAAGCAGACAATTATGAAGAAATAAAGGAGGTTTTAAATCCACAGGATTATAATATGATTGTTACACCAAAGGAAATTGATGAACTAATAGACAATATGTCAAGCATTGTTGCAAGAGGAATAAATATGAGTTTATAATACAATTGTGAATATTGTGTGAAGAAAGAAAAATCACTTGAAAAAATAAAAACTTTATGCTAGAATATGAAAAAATAATTAAAGAAAGAGGAATAAAAATGGATAAAGAAACAAAAATAGAATTATTAAAAATTGTTGCAATGGCAGTAATTCTAGTATTATTAATAATAGGAATTGTATGGATGAATAGAGAAAAAACAGAAGTGACAGATGATAATTTGACATCTGAAACAGAAGAAGTAGAAGAAGGAGAAGAGACAACAACTAATGAAGGTGAGAATGAAGTAGCAGAAGAAGACACTAATTCTTCAACAAATGAAACAACAGAGGATGAAGAAAACAATTCAAATAATGAAACAACCGAATAATAGCGAAATATAGCATATTTATATGCTATATTTTTATTACTTTTATTGCTATATTTGTTTTAAAAATGAACCACTAACTATACATACTTGTACTAAAAGATTTGGTATAATCCATTATAAAAATATTATATAATTTTAAATATAATAATGTATAATGGGAGGTACAACATGGAACCAATAGAAAGACTATATAAAAAAGATAAATTAATAACAAGAAGTTTACATATAGACGAAGATTTATATATACAAGTACAACGTATTTGTGATGAAGTATTTGATGCTTCAGTAAGTAAAATTATAAATATTTGTATAGAGACAACATTACAAAACAAGGAACGTATAAAATATTATAAAAAACCATACAAAACAGATTCAATATACAGATCAATACTATTTAGACAAAAATTTTACGATGAATTAATAAATATAAAAAACGAAACTGGAATATCTTTTAGTAGATTAGTAAATGGTAGCATAAAGGAATTTATAGATAAATATAATGGAAAGTATTTTAAAATTTGAAGGGATATAAAAAGTATGAGAAAAAATACAAAATAAAAACTCATACTTTTTTATTTTTTAATAAAAAATTTCCAAAAAATATTGTATTTTTAGACAATCTATAATAAAATAACAAAAGAAAAACTAAAGAAAAAAAGAAAGGTAGTAAAAAAAAGGCAATATATGTAAAAAACTTTTTTTAACTAGCATACTAAAAAAGACAAAAAAAGCAAAGGACAAGTAGTAAAATGTTATTAAAAAAAGAAGAGGTGATATAATGTTTCAAAATCTAAATGAAACAGAAAGAACAAAAGAAGTTTCAGGCAATAAAAAAAATATATTGTCAAATGTAATTTCAAAAAAATATATAATTTTATATATTATAACTTTAATGATATCAATGGTAAATATGGGCTATAATTTTTCACCATTTAGTATCGCAATTCTTGCTGCAGGAATAAGTAATGAAATACCAATAATTGTAATGGCTATTTTAGCATTAATAGGTAATATTGTGGGTAGTGGTGTGTCTAGTATTATTAGCTTTATAATTACATTATTGATATTTTTTGTGAGCTTTTTAATTGTTGAACCTAAATATAATGATTCAAGTAGAAACGAAAAATTAATGCTTGCAAGAAGAGTATTTATATCGAGTTTAATTGTAAATATTATAGGTGTATTCATTAAGGGATTTTTGCTATATGATTTATTATTAGCAATATCAATGGCAATGATAATTACAATATTTTATAAGATATTTTCAAATTCATTGGCAATAATAACCAATTATAATGAAAAAATGGCATTTTCAATAGAAGAAGTATTAGGAACAAGCTTGCTTATAGCAGTATCATTATGTTCTCTTGGATCTTTAAGTATATATGGATTTTCAGTAAGAAATGTACTTTCAATATTTATTGTATTAGTATTAGGATGGAAACATGGAATTTTAGTTGGGACAACAGCAGGAACAACAATAGGTGTATCACTTGGAGTTATTGCTGGAATAGAACCTATAGTAGTTGCAGCATATGCAATATGTGGAATGATATCAGGAATTTTAAATAGATTTGGAAAAATAGGAGTAATATGTGGATTTGTTTTAGGAAATGTAATATTATCATATGTCGCAAATGGAATGGTTGCACATCTTATTTTATTTAAAGAAATATTAATTGCAGGATTAGCACTTTTAGTGGTGCCTAAAAATGTACATATAGAACTAGAAACAATATTAGGAGAAAATAAATTCTTACCAACAGGAGTAAGTAGGGGACTAAATAAAAGCAGAGAAACAGCTAATAAATTAAACAATGTTTCAAAAGTAGTAAAAGACATGGCAGATACATATAAAAATGCAGCTGCAACAATAATAGATGAAGAAGATATTAAAGAAAAAAATAAGCAAAAATTTATAGCTGAATTATTAAACAATATTGAACATATGGAAAGTAACATATTACATGAAAATATTTCTGATGTAGAAGGACCACTTGTAAATGAGATATTTTTAGAATTAATGGATAAGGGATTTATAAGAGAAAAAGATTTAATAAAAATACTTGCAAAAAATAATCAATATATAATTGGATTTAATCAAAATGAAAATGGTGTAAATAGAGATATACAAAAAATGACTGAAGCAATAAATTCAGCCTTTAGAATTAGTAAAATGAATTTTGTATGGAGCATACGTTTAAATGAAGAAAAGAAGAATTTCGAAAAACAATTAAATAATGTATCTAAAGCAATTGAGAATATAGCAGAAGACATAAAAGATGATATAAAAAATGAAGACACTAATACAGATAAAAAAGAAGAAATAATTCTTTTACTAAAACAAAAAGAAATATTTGTAGAAGAAATAGAAATTAATAAAAAAGAAAATGATAGATATAAAATAGATCTTTACATACAAGAGACTAAAAATGAAAAAACAGAAAAAGTAATTATAAATATATTAAATAAAGTATTAGAAGAAAAACTAGAAATTACAAAACAAGAAATACTTAAAGAAAAGAATATAACAAAATATAATATAATTTCAGAAGATAGATTTATACTAGACATAGGGCATAGTATAGCTGTAAAAGACGAGATGCCAGTTTCAGGAGATAGCATAATCAGGACAAAACTACAAGATGGAAAATACTTAATTGCAATAAGTGATGGAATGGGAGCAGGGCCAGAAGCTAGAAAAAGTAGTCAAATAGTAATCTCAATGCTTAAAAGATTATTAAATTCTGGATTCGAAAAAGACATATCAATAGATTTGATAAATTCAAATTTATTGAGTGTTTCAGACGAAGTATTTGCAACATTAGATATTGCAATAGTTGATTTGTATAAAGGAAATGTAGAATTTATAAAAAATGGAGCATGTCCAACATATATAAAAAACAATAAAAGAATACAAATAGTAAAATCTCTTACATTACCGACTGGAGTCATAAAAGATACATATACAGATGTTTTTGATAAAGATTTAGATAATAATGATATAGTTGTAATGATAAGTGATGGAATTTTAGAATCAAATGTAGAGTATAAAAATAAAGAATTATGGGTTAAATACTTATTAGCAGATATAGAAATAACAAATCCTCAAAAAATATCAGATATTATATTAAATGAAGCAGTAGATAATACTTTTGGTAAAATAAAGGATGATATGAGTGTAATAACATTTAAAATAATAAAAAAAGATTAACTATATATAGTATAATAAATTATTGATATTTGACCTAAATTATATTATAATATTGCACATAAAAAAGGAGATAAAAGTAATGAGTGAAAAATATTATTTAACAACACCAATATATTATCCAAGTGGAAAATATCATATAGGAACAGCATATACAGAGATACTCGCAGATTCAATAAAAAAATATAAACAACTAAGAGGATATGATACTTTTTTATTAACAGGTTCAGATGAACATGGTCAAAAAATAGAAACAAAGGCAAAAGAAAATGGAAAAAATCCACAAGAATATGTAGATGAAATGGCAAAAATGGCAAAAGAATTGTGGGATAAGATGGAAATCGATTATGATGATTTCATAAGAACAACAGAGCCTAGACATGAAAGAATTGTACAAAAAATATTCGATAAATTAATGGAACAAGGAGATATATACAAAGGAGAATATGAAGGTTGGTATTGTATTCCATGTGAGAGTTATTTTACAAAAACTCAATTAGTAGATGGAAAATGTCCGGATTGTGGAAGAGAAGTAAAACTTATGAGAGAAGAAAGTTACTTCTTTAATATGAAAAAATATGCACCAAGACTTTTAGAATATTATGAAACTCATCCTGATTTTATTAAACCAGATTATAGAAAAACTGAAATGATAAATAACTTTTTAAAACCTGGATTAGAAGATTTATGTGTAACACGTACATCATTTGATTGGGGAATAAAAGTTTTAAAAGATCCGAAACATGTAATATATGTATGGTTAGATGCTTTAACAAATTATATAACAGCACTTGGTTATATGGAAACTAATGATGAATTGTTTAAAAAGTATTGGCCTGCAGATTTACATATAGTAGGAAAAGATATTGCAAGATTTCATTTAATTTATTGGCCTATATTTTTAATGGCATTAGATTTAACCTTGCCTAAGCAAATATTTGTGCATAATTGGATTATGATGAAAGATGGAAAAATGTCAAAATCAGTAGGAAATGTTATTTATCCGGAAACTTTAATAAATAGATATGGCTTAGATGCTGTAAAGTATATATTACTTCGAGACATGCCATCATCAACAGATGAAGTATTTAGTCCAGAAGGATTTGTAGAAAGATTTAATACAGATTTATGTAATGACTTGGGAAATTTATTAAATAGAACAATTGCTATGTGCAATAAATATTTTGAAGGAAAAGTTCCAGAATATAATGGAACACCAAATAATGTAGACATAGAAATAGAAGAATTTGCCAAAGACGTAACAGACAAATTTGCAAATGAATTTGAAAACTTTGAAATAGCAAATAGTTTAGCAGAAATTTGGAGTTTAGTTTCAAGAACAAATAAGTATATTGATGAAACTTCACCATGGGTTTTATCAAAAGAAGAAAAGAAAGAAGAATTAGAATCTTCAATATATCATTTGATAGAAAATTTAAGAAGAATAGCAATTCTAATTAGTCCTTTTATGAAAAACACTTCTGAAAATATATTTAGACAATTAGGAATAACGAATAATAATTTGAAAACTTGGGAAAGCTTAAATAAATATGACCAAATAAAAGAAACAAAAGTCATCCAAAAGGGAGAACCTTTATTTATGAGGCTAGATGCAGAAGAAGAAATTTCATATATAAAAAATGAAATGGGAAAATAATAGCCATAAAGAGAGGAAGTATGAAAATTGTCAAAAAGAAAAAAAATTGAAATTGATTCAAAAATACAGGAAAAATTAGATTATATTGGATTAGACTTAAATAATTTACCAAAAACTTTAACAGAATACACAGACATTAGTTTTAGAACATTAAAAGGATATGATGAGAAAAAATACAAGCAATATAGATTTATCAAAATAAGTGATATTGAAATATTACTAACACCTGCAAATAGAGTTGAAACAATAAAAGAAAAATATGAGAAAGCTTTGCCACTTATATGCTATTTAGACAATAAAAGTGAAGAAAATGTATTAAACTATACAACTTTTTTAACTATGTTAAAAGAAGTGAGTATACCACAATTAAAAGCAATAGAAGAAGAACAAAAAAATCTTTCTAAAAAGATTCCTTTTAAAATAAAATTTACAGGAAGTTATTTATGGCAAATATATTATTCTGAAACATCAAATAAATATTTTATGCTTGTTCCAACAGAAGACTCAAATTATTCTGCATTTTTCTATTTATTAAAAAAGAAAATAGAGGACAATAAAAATGAAAGAATATTTGTGCCTGTAAGCTGTATAGATTATGAAGGAAATGTCTTAGGCAAAACAGAAATAAAAGATTTAGAAAATTATTTATGGCTATTTACAAAAGAGTATCCTTCTATATATGAAGTATATTCTAAAACAGAAGATGTTGTTTTAAATATTATTGGAGAAGCAACTATTTATGATAATACAAAAACCTTCTATAAAATAGCACTAAGTAATACAAAAGATGCTATGAAATTCTATAAATTAGTAAAGGCTTTATTTATATTACAAACTGAAATACCATATTATAATTTTAGTGTAAATATAAATGAACAAGGATCGCTGGAATTTTATTTAGATGATGTAAAAATTAAGTATGAAATTTTACCTGAATTTATAGTAGAACAATATTTAAAATCTATAAGTTTAAAAAATAAAGCCGAGAACACTTTGGACGAGCTTAATATTAAATTGAAAAAATTACAACTAGAATCAGAAGAATTAGAAAAAGAATATGTTGCCAAAGAAAAACAAATAACTATATATTTAGAGTGTAAAAAAACATTTTTCGGAAAAGTAAAATATTATTTTAAATTAGGAAAAAACACCAAGATGGTAACTTCTAAAAAGAAAAGAAGAAGAGAAAGAGATGGCTTGGAAGAAAAAACAAAACATAAATCAAAAAAATTTAAAATGGAAGAAAGAAATTACACTTTATATGAATTAGAAGAAAGTTTTAAAGAATATGAAAGACAAGAAGAAGAAATAAAGAACTTAATAATGGATATAAATGCTTTAAAATTAAAAAATAAAAACTTGAAGAAAAAAATAGAAAATGCAACTAATTATATAGAAGAAATTAATAAACACAAAAAAAGTATATTCGAATTTTGGAAATATTCAAATAAAGATGCAGTAGCAACTTTAGATGAAGGCGAAGAGGAAGAACTTAATGTAAAGAAACTAGAAAAAATATTTGATTTTGGAAATGATTTTGAAAAATTTGGTATAGAATCAGATAAAAATCAAAGAAATGTTTTAACAGATTCAGAATTAGATAGCGCATATATTGCCACAACAAGTTTGCTTCCAATTATAAATAAAATAAACCTTAAAACAGCTGAGAATCAAGAAATTTCTGATGAACTAAAGAAATTAAAATTATCTAGAGAAAAAAGCGAAGATTCAGAAGAAGATGATGATGACTCTTTCAATATTTTTGGAAGAATAAAACAAGCCAATAACAAAGAAAGAACTTTAGGAAATAAAGTTCATAGAGAAGTTCCAAGAGATAAATTTTCAATACTAGAAATTAGTAAAGAAACTAAGGGAATAAATTTAAAAAGAAAATTAGAAGAAATTTTGAAAAATATAAAATCAGCATTACAAAAAAACACATTAGAAGAAGATATGTATGTATATAAAATAAGTTCAGATAAAATTGAACTAAATACAATAGAAAATGTCGCCCTTGATCCTGAAAAAGAATTAGATAAATTTTTAAAACATGACAAAACAAATAGAAAGATTTATTTATATAAAATAAAACTGCCAAAAGGAACAAACTATATTGCTTTTTCTAATATCATATATTTTGATAATAAAAATATGACATTACCAACAGGAATGGAACTTTCTACTGAAATTTTAGTAGATTTATCTACTATTGAACTAAAAGTAAACAATACAAAGAAAATAAATAAACTATTATTTGAAGAAGATGAAGATGACTTTTCAAAAATTATAATAAAAAATATAGAAATAAATGAATTAAGTTAAAGAAAGGTATAAATCATGCTAGATGATAGAAAAAAGAAAGTATTACAAGCAATTGTAGAAGAATATATAAATACGGCAGAACCAGTAAGTTCAAATGCACTAATAACAAAGTATAATTTAAATTGCAGTAGTGCTACAATTAGAAATGAAATGGCAGATTTAGAAAAAAGTGGATTACTTGATAAAATGCACACATCAAGTGGTAGAGTTCCATCTGCAAAAGGTTATAGATATTATGTTGATGAACTTTTAAAGGATGATAATATTAGCTTAGAGGAAATCAAATATATAAGTGAAAAATTAGAAACAAAAGTTAACGAAATTGAAGACTTAACTAAAATAACTGCAAATACTATATCAGAAATAACTCATTATACAACAGTTGCTATAGGACCTAAAACAAGTGAGCAAATTATAGAAGAGATAAAATTTGTTCAACTAGGTTCTAAAATGCTACTTGCAATTATAATGACAGATATTGGAATGGTAAAAGAAACTATAATAAAATTTGAGGAAGATATAACAACAAATCAAGTAGAAACTGTAAATTATATATTTAATAACAAATTAAAAAATCAACCAATAGAAACCATAGATAAATCTCTAGAAGAATATTTAAATGAAGAAATGAAAGACATGATAAAAGTTGTAAAACCAATTGTTGAACAAATAAAAAAATTTCTATTTGAAAATGAAGAACTATTACACTTAGAAGGTGCAAGAAAAGAACTTGATTTGCCAGAATTTAATAGTCTTCAAGTAGCAAAAAATTTTGTAAATATTTTAGATGAAAAAGAGCTTATAACAGATATGCTAAATTCGGGTTTTGCAGAAGATATAAATGTTTATATTGGGGGAGAAGACGAGAAAGATGAACTTAAAGATTTTAGTGTAGTTACATTTAAACATAAAATTGGAAATCGTGATATGGGAACAATTGGAATTATAGGTCCCAAAAGAATGGATTATTCAAAAGTCATTTCTGTTATGAAATATATTAGCAAAAAATTAAATAAAAAAGATGAAGATAATTAAAAATAAAAGGGTGTAAAATATGGGTTTTACACCCTTCTAAAATAAATATTACCTTTTTATATTCTATATAAAATAAAACTAATATAGGATATTAGAAATAATAATAATAAAAATAAAAAAAATTAGCAAAAAGGATTGACAAGTGCTAAAAAAAGAAGTATGATATATGAGTATTTAGCAAACAATATATATGAGTGCTAAATATTCACTTTATGAGAAGGGAATATATTAAATGGGAGAAGAACAAGAAAATAAAGATTTGAATCAAGAAGAAGTAAATAAAAATGAAGTGAAAGAAGAGAATAATGGAGAAGTACAAGAAGAAAAACAGGATAAAAGTAGCCAAGATTATGAAGAATTAAATGACAGATATATGAGAGTCTTGGCAGAATTTGAAAATTTCAAAAAAAGAAGCTTAAAAGAAAGAGAATCTCTATATAATTCTATTCTAGGAGATATAATATTAAAGATATTACCTTTAATGGACAATCTTGAAATAGCACTTAAAGCTGAATGTAAAGATGAAAATTATAAACAGGGAGTAGAATTAGTACAAAAACAATTTAAAGAATTTTTGGATACATCAGGAGTTCAAGCTATACCTGCACTAGGAGAAACATTTGATCCAGGGCTACATGAAGCTGTAAGCAGTGTACAAGATGAAACAAAAGAACATGGAATAATAGTACAGGAATTTAGAAAAGGATATAAGATTGGTACAAAAGTAATTCGCCATTCAATAGTAGTGGTAAATAACTAGTTTATAAATAATTTTTTTAATATAAAAATTTATTAATTCAAAAGATAACAAAAAAAATAAGAAAATAAAAAATTAAGGGAGGAATTTTTAATATGGGAAAAATTATAGGAATTGACTTAGGAACAACAAACTCATGTGTAGCAGTTATGGAAGGAGGAGAACCAGTTGTTATACCTAATGCAGAAGGAGAAAGA
>CANRPS010000029.1 GCA_947632585.1 uncultured Clostridia bacterium | reverse complement strand
ACAGATGATAATTTTGCAACTGTAGTATCAGCAGTTGAAGAAGGAAGAAGAATTTATGATAATATTTTAAAAGTAATTCAATTTTTATTGTCAAGCAATATTGGAGAAATAGTAGTATTGTTTTTAGCAACATTAGGAACAGCATTTTTTGCTAAATGGTTTGGCATAACAGATATTGCTCATTTAGAAATATTACTTCCAATTCATATATTATGGATAAATTTAGTAACTGATTCACTTCCAGCTTTGGCTTTAGCATTTGATCCGGCAAATGATGGAATAATGAACAGAAAACCTCTAAAAAATAGTAAAGGTATTTTTACGAAATCCATGACATATAGAATTATCTATCAGGGAATAATGATAGGTTTATTAACACTTGCTGCATTTATTATAGGATTAGCTACGACTAATACACCAATAGATGGACTAACACTAGATGAGAGTAAAATAGAAGTAGGTCAAACGATGGCATTTATAGTTTTAGCTTTATCAGAACTAGTACATGTATTTAATATTAGAGATGATAAAAAATCGATATTTAAATCAAAAGTATTTAATAATAAAACATTAATTGGTGCAATATTGGTCTCTGCAGCTTTGATGCTTGTAATATTATTTATTCCAGCATTAAGAGGAGTGTTTAGTATACCGGTTTTACCTATGGATAATATCGTGGAAATTGTATGTTTGGTATTTGCACCTATTGTAATTGTTGAAATATTTAAATTATTTAAAATAAACTCTATTGGCAAAGAATAGTTATAATTTTATAAAATAAAAAGAAAGGATTAATAAATATTATGGAAGAAATAATAGTTAATTATCATAGCAGTATTAGGATAAACAATACAAAAATAATTTATGTAGACCCTTATAATATTAAGGAAGAAGTAAAAGATGCGGATTTAATACTTATTACGCATAGCCATTTTGATCATTTTTCAGAAAAAGATATTTTAAAGGTAAAAAATGATAAAACTATTATTTATATAACAAAAGACTTATATGAAAAAAGTTTAAACTTAGGATTTGAAAAGGAAAATGTAAAAATTGTATCACAAAATAATACTTACAAAGTTGATGATAAAATTACATTAGATACAATACCTGCATACAATATAAATAAAGGATTCCATAAAAAAGAATATGATTGGGTTGGATATATTATAAATATAAATGACAAAATATATTATATTTCTGGAGATACAGATATTACTCCAGAAAATATGAAAGTAAAATGTGATATTGCATTTGTTCCAATAGGAGGAACATATACAATGGATTGTAAAGAGGCAGCTGAACTTGTAAATATAATTAATCCTAAAATTGTAATTCCAATACATTATAATTCTATTGTGGGAACAAAGAAGGATGAAGAAAAATTTAAAAAACTATTGAATAATAATATTGTATGCAAAGCTTTATTATAAAAATATATTAGTGAAGATATAAAAATGATTAATATTTTTATATCTTTTCTTTTATTTAAGGAAATTTTGCGAGTTTTTGCTTGACACCATTTTAAATATATAGTATAATATTAAATTGTAATCCGCTTAATCAAGGTACATAAATGTTATAAAATATAGTAACTACCTTTATTTAAGGATTAGCGAGTATACAAATAAGGGAGGTGCATTTTAATATGTACGCAATAATTGAAAGCTGTGGAAAACAGTATAAAGTAGCAGAAGGAGATGTAGTATTTTTCGAAAAATTAGATGCTGAAGAAGGAAAAAAAGTTAAATTCAGTAATGTAGTTATGACATCAGATGATGGAAAAGTACAAGTAGGAAATCCTTATGTTAAAGGTGTATCTGTTGAAGGAAAAGTTGTTTCTCATGGAAAGGCTAAAAAGATTATAGTTTTCAAAATGAAAGCAAAAAAGAACGAAAGAAAGAAACAAGGACATAGACAACCATACACTAAAGTTGAAATAACTTCAATTAAAATAGCTGCAAAGAAAGAAGCTTCTGAAAAAGTAGAAAAAGAAGAACCTAAAAAAGAAGCTACAAAAAAGACAGCTACTAAAAAAACAGAAAAAGTAGAAGCATAATTAAATTGTTAATAATTTAAAAGAGATAAAATATTAAAACCGAAAGGAGCTGAAAAACATGGCACATCACGTTGGTCAAGGTAGTACAAGAAATGGTAGAGATAGTGAATCTAAACGTCTTGGTATAAAAAGAGCAGATGGACAATTTGTTCCAGCAGGAAATATTTTAGTTAGACAAAGAGGAACAAAAATACATCCTGGAACAAACGTTGGAGTTGGAAAAGACTATACTCTATTTGCTTTAGTTGATGGAACAGTTAAGTTTGAGAGAAAAGGAAAAGATAAAAAGAAGGTAAGTGTTTATCCAGTTGTAGAGAACAAAGCAGCTGAAGCAAAATAAATAATTTGTTAGGAAAGACTTATGTTAAAGTATTTAACATAAGTCTTTTTGTGTACATAGATAAATACGGAAAAATAGTGGGGTATTTTTTTGATAATTTATAAAAATCCATTGCTAATTTGTGAAAAATGTTATACAATACTAAACAATTAGATAAGAAGAAAAATAAAGGGAAGGAGACTAAAGATGGATATAGAAGTAAAATTATCAAAAACTGGAATAGAGAAAAAAGAAGTTTTAAAATATAAAGAAGAAGTTGAAAAAATCCATAAAAATTTACTATCAAGAGCAAATGATGAAAATGATTTTGTTGGATGGATGCACTTGCCTACAAATTATGATAAAAAAGAATTTAAAAGAATAGAAGCAGCAGCTAAAAGAATAAATAAAGATTCAGATATATTACTTGTAATAGGAATAGGAGGCTCATATTTAGGAGCAAGAGCAGTTATAGAAGCTTTAAGTAGTTCATTTTATACTATGCAAACATTAAAACAAAGAAAACATACTTTAGTTTTATTTGCAGGAAATAACTTAAGTCCAAATTATATCAATGATTTGATAGATGTAATTGGAGACAAAGATTTTTCTATAAATGTTATTTCAAAATCTGGAACAACAACAGAGCCTGCAATTGCATTTAGAATATTTAGAGAAATATTGGAAAATAAATATGGAATTGATGAAGCAAGAAGTAGAATATATGTAACAACAGACAAATCAAGAGGAGCGTTAAAACAATTATCAAAAGAAGAAGGATATGAAACTTTTGTAATTCCAGATAATATAGGTGGAAGATTTTCGGTATTAACAGCTGTAGGATTACTCCCAATAGCAACAGCAGGTATTGATATAGAAAAACTTATGAAAGGTGCAAAAATAGCAGAAGATGCTTATAATGATTCTAATTTAAAATATAATGAATGTTATCAATATGCTGTAATGAGAAACATTTTATATAAACAAGGAAAAACAACAGAAGTATTTGCAAATTATGAACCTAAAATGCATTATATGACAGAATGGTTAAAACAACTTTATGGAGAAAGTGAAGGAAAAGATAAAAAAGGAATATTCCCAGCAGGAATAGACTTAACAACAGATTTACACTCAATGGGACAATATATGCAAGATGGATTAAGAAATTTATTTGAAACAATAGTTTATACTTGTGAATCAAAATCAAAAATAAAAATAAATTCTGATGATGATAATTTAGATGGATTAAATTACTTAGCAGGAAAAGATTTAGATTATATTAATAAAAAAGCAATGGAAGGAACAATAGAAGCACATGTATCTGGTGGAGTTCCTAATATTATTATAAAAATGGAAAAACTAGATGAAGAAAATATAGGTGGCTTAATATATTTCTTCGAATTAAGTTGCGCTATGTCTGGAAGTTTACTTAAAGTTAATCCATTTAATCAACCTGGTGTAGAAGAATATAAGAAAAACATGTTTACATTATTAGAAAAACCAGGGTATACAAAATAAAAATAGAGGTAAAAAGCATGAAATTTGAAGCGAAATATATTATTGGAGTAAGAGATATTGGAATAAATAATCAAGCAACAAATGCAGCTCTTTTAAGTTTGTTGGAGGAAGCAGCGAGTACACATTCAAGTACAGTAGGTTTTGGAGTAAATGATATTAATATAAAAAAGAAAGTCTGGTTTTTAATGGACTGGAAATTAAAAGTATTAAAAAGACCTAAATATGGAGATGAAATCACTATAAGAACATGGGCAAGGCCAATAGATAAACATTTTTTTTATACATATCGTGATTTTGAAATATTATTAAATGGAGAGATTGCTGTAATTTGCTCTTCAAAATGGGTATTATTTGATTTAACTACAAATAGAATAATGAGAATATCAGATGAAATATTAGAATTATATAAACCCGAACGAGAAAGTGTATTTAATGAAAACGAAATTGAAAAATTAAAAGAACCTGAAGACAAGATTTTTAAACTAGTTTATGAAGTGAGAAGAAGAGATATAGATGTTAATAAACACATGCATAATATAAATTATTTAAAATTAGCTTATGAGGTTTTACCAGAAGATATATATGAAAATATAGAACTAAATAATATAAGGATAATGTATAAACATCAAGTAAGACTTGGAGATAAAGTTAAATCTTGTTATTCATATGAAAACAATATACACACGATTTCAATTAAAAGTGAGGATGAAAAAATTCTGTATGCAATTATAGAAATAAAATAATATTTGTAAGAAAGGGGCAAATAGTGTGAGACAAAAAGAAGAAGATAAATTAACTAAAATTTTAAGAAAAATCGCTCCAGGAACTCCAATTAGAGAAGGATTAGAAAATATATTGCAAGCAAAAACAGGAGCATTATTGTTTTTTTCAGATAATGAAGAAACTATAAAAGAAATAGTTGATGGTGGATTTTATATAAATGAAGACTATTCATCTTCAAAGCTATATGAGCTTGCAAAAATGGATGGTTCAATAGTTTTAAGTGGTGATATGGGAAAAATTTTATATGCAAATGCAGAACTTATACCATCTTCTGCTATTCCAACTGTAGAAACAGGAACAAGACACAAAACGGCAGAAAGAACAGCAAAACAAACAGGAGAATTAGTAATAAGTATATCTCAAAGAAGAAACATAATAACAATATTTATAGATAATGAAAGATATATTTTAGAGAACACAGAAGTTGTATTAAATAAGGCAAACCAAGCAATTCAGACTCTAGAAAAATATAAAAAAGTATTTGATAGTAAATTAAATATATTAAATGAATATGAATTTAATGATATTGTTACTTTAGAAAATGTTATAAGTGTAATTCAAAGAGTTGAAATGGTTATGAAAATTGTTGAAGAAATAGAAAAACAAATTGCGGAACTTGGAAGTGACGGAAGATTAGTAAAAATGCAGTTAGAAGAACTAATCGGAGGAGTTGAAAAAGAAGAAGAATTAATAATAAAAGACTATATGATTTTAGAAGACACAACTTCTGAAAATATATTAGAAGAAATTTCTAATTTAACATATGAAGAACTTTTAGAAGAAAAAAATATTGCAAAAATACTGGGATATGATATTTTTTCAGATTTTGATGAAACATATGTATATCCGAGAGGGTACAGAATTTTAAATAGAATACCAAGAATGCCTACAAATATTGTTGAAAATTTAGTACAAGGATTTAAATCATTCCAACACATTGTGGATGCTGGAATAGAAGATTTGGACAATGTTGAAGGAATTGGAGAAGTAAGAGCGAGAAATATAAAAACATCATTAAGAAGAATGAAAGAACAATTTGTATTTGACAATATTTTAAATTAATTGTAAAATAGAGTACGTATTTTTAAAACATAAACTAAAATGGGAGGAATTTCAATGAATAAAAAAACAGCAAAAATATGCTATATTATAGCAATAATATTATTAATAGCAATATTAGGAACATTAGTATTTGGTTATATAAAAAAGAAAAACACAAATATTCCTAATCCAATTGTAACAATGGAAGTAGAAAATTATGGAACAATAAAGATGGAATTATATCCTGATGTTGCTCCAGAGACAGTAAAAAATTTTATAAAATTAATTCAAAGTGGATTCTATAATAATGTAACATTTCATAGAGTTGTAAAAGACTTTATGATTCAAGGTGGAGCTCCGAATGAAGATGGAACAGGATCAGCTACATTTGCAGATTTATATAACAATCAAGATGAAAATGCCACTTATAATTATTCAACAGGAAAAGAAGCAAAAAGCACAGATTCATACACAATTCCTGGTGAATTTGTAGCTAATGGATATAATGAAAACAATCTTAATTTAACAGAAGGTTGTTTAGCAATGGCAAGATCAGACTATACGAATTATTCTGCAACATTATCTTCTGAGTCATATGATTCAGGATGTTCACAATTCTTTATTATGACAACAAACGATAATACAGCATTGAGCGGATATTATACAGGATTTGGTAAGGTTATAGAAGGCATGGATGTTGTTCATAAAATAGAAAATGTTGAATGCAAGGCAGCAAGCAGTGACGAAAATAGTGAAAATGGAGAAGAAAGCACTTCAAGTGGTGAAATTTCAACTCCAGTAGAAAAAATAGTAATAAAATCTGTTTCAGTAGAAACAAATGGAATAGATTATGGAATGCCTGTAACATTAGAACCATGGAATTATACAAAATGGCTTTATAGCTTATATGGAATGACATATACAGGTGAATAAATCAAATAAAATTCCGAGTTTAGTTGTAGCTAAATTCGGAATTTTTTGCTATTGACAAAAACAAGACGAAAGTTTACAATATCACTAGGTGATTTTATGAGTACGAAAGAAAAACAAAAAGTGAGTAAAATTGCATTGATAATAGCCTCAATTTTACTTATTTGTGTTGTTATATATTTAAAGTACATAGATAATAAAGCCTCATATGCTGTGGAAGAAATTCCTAAGAAAAGTAACATAGTAAAAGTAAGTGCAGCTAAGGAGGTAAATTTAGATGAAATCATAGAGAAAAATACAAAGCAATTAAATAGCAAAGAAGAAATATATGAAAGACAAGAGGAGTTGGAATATATAACAAAATATAGATATAGTGATGAAATATATGTAGGAGAAACTAGGATTTCACAAGAAGGAAGAAATGGTATACAAACTATAACTATGAAGAAAACATATGATAGTGACGGAAATCTTGTGAATGAAGAGCAAGTATCTTGTGTTGTAACTAAGTCGTCAATGAATAAAATAATAGAAATCGGAACTAAGATATATGTAGAGCCTGAGAAACAAGCCAATCCTGAAAACTTATCATTTGATATGGCACTTAATAAACCATCAGGTTTTACTTTGGATGATTTTAGAAAAATATTAACAGATTCAAAAGATAAAAATAAGATATTTGAAAATAATGCTGAATATTTTTATTATATAGAAAAAGAATATTCAATAAATGGTGTATTTGTAGCAGCACTTGGAATCCATGAAAGTGGATGGGGAACATCAAAAATTGCTAAAAATAAATATAATTTATTTGGATATGGTGCTTATGATTCAAATCCCTATAATGGAGCTTATACATTTTCTAGTTATTCCGAATCAATAGATTTAATAGCTAGAGTACTGGTTAAATATTATTTAAATCCACCAGGAAGTATAATCTATGATGGAGAAAAGGCTAGTGGAAAGTATTATAATGGAAATACGCTTTCTGGAGTAAATAAAAAATATGCATCAGATAATAATTGGGCAAATGGTGTATATAAACATATGGAATATTTGTATAAAAAACGATAATTTAATTAAAAAAATTTATAAAATTTCTTGCTATTTTTTCAATAGTATTGTATTATATAAGAGTAATAAAAATGTAAATAAATATAGTTTTTAGAGAGGGGAAACTAAATGAGAAAAAATATAGCAATAATTATAGCAACATTATTTATAATTTTAATAAGTATGTGCTTATTTAGTAGTGTAAATGCGACTCAATCATCTGCTATAAACGATAAAACAGAAAGTAAATTAGTAGAAATAAAAGAAAAAGAATTAAAATCATTAGCAGATTATGAAGAAACATATGGTTCAAAAACATATGGTTTAACAGCATATATTTTAAATAAAGTAAGAATTTTTAGTATTCCATTATGTTTTTTAGGAATATTAATAGGAGCTATTTTAAATTATGTAATAGGAGTTAGACACTTGGAAAATAAAGAAAAAGGACTTGCCTTAATGATAAGCTTTGTAACATTAGCAATTATTTGCCAGGTATTACCACTTGTATTTACTATAGTTGTTAAGTTTGGAAGGGAGTAAAAACAAATGAAAGTTTTATTTGCAGTAAATGATGAAAATATTTCGGCATCTATTGTAAAAAAATATCAAAAAGAGTATAAGGAAATAATTTCATATAAAAATGTTTATTATTTTAATGCTATTTTGAAGGAATTACAAAGGAATAAAAGTTATGATAGAATTATTATAAGTGAAGATTTGGAAGAATTTACAAGCTCAAGTTATGAACAAAAAGATAAGTTTATATTTGACAAATTAGATAATATAAGCGATGAAGCAGTAAGTACAGATGGAAAAGATATACCAATTATTTTGATATGCTCTGAAAGAAGAAGTAAGGCTGAAGAAATTTTGGTTAAATTGTTTGGAATAAGTGTTTATAATGCCGTAATTGGAGAAGATAGAAGCATAGATGAGGTTTGTAGATTAATAAATAAACCACGTTCTAAAAAAGAAGCTAAGTTGTATTATAAAATTGATTCTGAAAATGTAAACTATCAAAAAGGAAAAGAAAATGACGTAAGAGAAGAAGAATTACAGAATATTTTAATGCACTTTAAAAAATTAGGAAGAAATGAAACAAGATATGTAGAAAGCTTTAATAATATAGTATCACAATATAATGATGAACAATTGAAAGTTATTATAGCTGTATTACCAAATATGGTAAAAGAAATATTAAGAGAAAATTCACCAGAATATCAGAGAATAGTTTATCAAAATGAAATCCCTGAAAAGATGAATGAATCTGTTGAAGATAATACTTCTAAAACTATGAATAAGAGAATAAAATCTACTCCAGCTCAAAATAGTGGAAAATTATTAAAATTAGAAGCTAAGGATAGAATGTCTAAACCTGTTGTTGTTCCTACAACATTGGAGAATAATATTTACAAAAAAGTAGAACCTAAAAAAGAATTAGGATTAGATTTAGAAGATTTAGAAGATGAGTATGAGGATGATGATGAAGACTTGGTTCAACCAATAATAGAAGAGGAAACACCAAAAAGAAGAGGAAGACCAAGAAAAAATCCTATACCTGAAAATGTTGAACAAAAAAATGAAGCTCCAAAGAAAAGAGGAAGACCAAGAAAAAATCCTGTTGTTCAAGAAATAGAAGAACCAGAAGATGAACAAGAATTGGATGAAGATAATATATATGAAAATGATGATAACACAACAGAGATCGAAGTACCTCCAACTGCAAAATTCAATAATATAATAGAAAATGAAGAAGAACAAGATGATGCCGACATATTACCAGGATTTTCATATGACGAAGACGAAGATGAAAATGAAAATTCAGATGTAAAAGATGAAGAGAATATACAAAATCCATTTGTTCAAAAATTCCCTAAAAAGGAAGAAAAACAGGAAGTATTAGAAGAACAAGATGATAATTTCGATGATGATTTTGATAATTTATTGATAGGTGAGAAAAAAGTTGTAGCATTTGTTGGAACAAGCAAAAATGGAACTTCATTTATGGTTAATAATATTGCACAAATTTTATCTGAAATGAGAATAAATACTGCAATTTTAGATACTACTAAAAATAGAAATGCATATTATATATATACAAAAAATGATGAAGAATTAAGAAATATAGCAGTAAAATCTATGGAAAGTTTAATAGATGGAAACCCTAAAGGAATACAGGTAAATAATAATTTGACAGTATATACTGGACTTCCAAGTCAATATGATGATATTAAAAATGTTCATCCAATATTAGAAAACTTAGTATTAAAACATTCTGTTGTTTTAATAGATTGTGATTTTGATACTCCAATAGAATATTTTAATAAATGTCAGGAATTATATTTAGTACAAACTATGGATGTCCTTACAATCCAACCTTTAACAGAATTTCTAAGAGATTTAAAGATTAAAAATGTTTTGGATGAAAACAAAATTAGAATCATTTTGAATAAAATATTAAGAGTTAAAGGAATAACTGGAAAAAATATTATCGGAGGAATGTCTAATTACAATGATCCAGAAATGTCATTCATGACAGAATTATTTAATAGAAACATAGTAAGAATATCAGCTACTATACCATTTGATGAAGATGTATATGCAAAGTATTTGGAAAGTTTAGTAGAATGTGAAATAAAAATAAATGGATATCCTAAAGATTTTAGACAAAGACTAAATGAATTAGCAATAGCCGTTTATCCATTATTAACAAATAATGTACCTAACAAGAAGATGAAAAAAGATAAAAAACAACCACAATATGTAAGCTCATTTTCATCTGATATGAATAATACACTAAATGATATGAGAAGAAGATATTAATAGTATATAATAATATATAGGGGGAATAAACTTTGTTTGCATTAGTAATAGTAGTTATAGTATTGGTTTTTACAGTACTTACATTAGGAGTCTATAATTTATATTTATATAAAAGAATACAATCATTTCAAGAACAAGGTAAACAAATAACAAGTTTAAAAATATTACAAGATTTTATGAATATAGCTGGAACTGATTTAAGTGTAGACAAAAAAATAAAATCTATAAATGATATAATAATAGACAAATATGAAATAAAATATTCTACGATAGTAGTATTTGATGGTACAGACTATACAATTAAGGCTTCAAATGTAACTCAAAACCATTGGGAAACACTTAGTAAATTACATGAAGTAGATGTATTTAAAGATAGTATAGAAACTGCAACACCTAAATATCTTACAGTAAACAATGATAATGAACGATTAATATATCAAGACAATGAATTTGCAAGAGCAAAATCTGCAATATTCTTTCCACTATATATAGATAATGTTTACATAGGATATTGGATAATAGAAAGTGGTAGACCACATGAATTTGATAACATTGATACTGCAATTTTCGAAATAGTAAAAGATAATATAATATCTGTATTAAATGCTGTGGAATATCAAAAAACTTTAGAAAACCTTGTAAGGAAAGATTTATTTACAGGCTTAAACTCAGCAGAATATTTATATGGAGAAGGAAAACAAATTATAGATCAACATGCAACTTCTGCAATTTGTATGTTTAGAATTTCTAATATAGAAGAAATAAATAGAATTTCTAGAGAATTGGGAAATAAAGTTATAACAAAAATAAGTCAAAATATTCAAGAGAATATAGCTGATAAATATATATTTGTAAGATACATGGGACCAAAATTTGTAATAGTATTTTCAGGTGTTGAATCTAAAAATGTAGAAGACTTTATAACTCAAATAAAAGAATCAGCAGAATCTTTAAAAATTTCATTAAAAGAAAATTTCCAAACAGAGGATTTGGGAAATAAAGAAAAGAAGAAAAGACGCAAAAAAATTGAAGAAATTGAAGTTAGTCCATCATTAAATTTTGTGGTTGCTACATATTACAAAGGAACTGGAATTGAAGAAGTTTTGAAAAAATTGGAAAAATATTTAGATGAAGCTTCGAAAAATGAAAGTCAAATAAGTAATATATAAATAGGAGGTAAAAATGGATTTAGATAAAACAATGTTTTTTAAAATGGAAAAAAACAAAGATTTAGATAGTAAAAAATTGTTAAAAGAAGTTTATGAAGCATTAGTTGAAAAAGGATATAATCCTATAAATCAAATTGTGGGATATATTTTATCAGGAGATCCAACATATATAACAAATCATAGAGAAGCAAGAAACAAAATTAGATGTATTGAAAGAGACGAACTTTTGGAAAAGCTAGTTAAATATTATATTGGACTTGATGAAAAATGAGAGTTCTTGGAATAGATTATGGAGAAGTAAGAACTGGATTTGCTATATCTGATGAGCTTGGAATAACAGCTCAAGGATTAGAAACCCTTAATACTAGTGGAAATGATAAACTTATCCTAAAAAAAATTGATGAATTTTTAGAAATTTATCAAATTGAAACGATAGTTATTGGAATGCCATATAGTTTAAATGGAAGTAAATCTAGAAGAACTGAAATTACAGAATTATTTGTTCATAAATTAAAATGTAAATATAATAAAATAAAAATAGAAACCATAGACGAAAGATTAACTACAGTTCAAGCACATAAGACTATGAATTTCTTGAATATAAATAAGCATAAAAAGAAAAATATAGTAGATACTATATCTGCAGTGTATATTTTAGAAACATATTTAGAAAGACAGAAGAAATTATAAATTAGTTTTTTAAGTTTTTAACGATAAAAAAATTGAAAGGAGAAAAAAATGGAAGAGAATTTTGAAGGGGAAGAATTAGATAATATAATAGTTTTAAATGATGAAAATGGAGAAGAAGTTAAATTTGAGTTTCTAGATTTAGTAGATCTTGATGGAGAACAATATGTTGTATTATTACCAGTATTAGAAGATGGTGAAGAGGATGATGGAGAAGTAGTAATATTAAAAGTAGAGCCTCAAGAAGAAAATGCAGAAGAAGAATCATATGTTAGTGTTGATGATGAAGAAACTTTGATGAAAGTATTTAATATATTTAAAGATAAATTTAAAGATGAATTTGATTTTGTAGATAATGATGAAGAATAGTATATAATTTTTGTAGCATATATTTATAGTTATATAAATCACTAAAAAAGAAAGAAGGATATGTAATATGAAAAATATAGCTTCATGGTTATTGGTTATGTTTTTGGGAATGTTCTGGCTATTTAGAGTAGCTGTTGCTTTTCAAGAACAATATGGTAAAGACTTTGGAGGATTTATAGTATTTAATTCAACAATTGAAGTAATATTATTGTTTGTAGTAATATTATGTATAATATTATTTTTGAGAAGAATGCTAGTGGGAGGAATTGTTTTGATTATATCTTATGGATATTATTTTGGTGGTTACATATTTACTACTGCACTTCCTGCAATCATGGAAGGAAATTTATCTATAGGTATTTTACAAAATGCATTTGTTTCAGCAATAGCTATTATACTAGCCTTTGGAGTTTTAGCAGATTTATTATTAGCAAGAGTAAGACTAAAAAATTCCTCAGATAAGAAAACAGATTGGTTTTTTGATAATGAACAATATGATAGAAAATTAGATGAAAGAGCTGATAAAAATCAATACAGAAATTATTAGTTAAAAATAAATTAAAGAAATATCCAAAAAGTGTAAAAACACTTTAACAATTGGATATTTTTTTATTTTCATATATTATGATATAATATATGAAAATAATATTAAATAATAAAAAAGGATGAGTAAATTATGATAATAGATAGTTTTGATGACAAATCAGAAGCAATTATTAATCCCAAAAAGGGAAATAATAGAATTATAGTAGATGCTTGCATAATTACGTTTTCATATATTGTAGAAAAGTATGTTTTAGAAAAATACGATTGTAAAAAAATAGGAGAATTTAAATTTGTTACAGGGTTTACACCAATATATCAAATTATTTTTAATAACAAAAAATTTGCATTTTATAAGACTTATGTTGGAGCACCAAGTTGTACTGGCTCAATAGAAGATGCAACAGCAATTTTGAATACTAATAAATTTATAGTTTTTGGAGGAGCAGGCTGTTTAAATAAAGAAATAACACATGGTAAAATAATGATTCCTAATAAAGCTTATAGGGATGAGGGAACTTCATATCATTACATAAAACCTCAAGATTATATTGAAATTAAAAATGCTAATGTGGTAGAACAATTTATGAAAACTGAGAATTTACCTTATGTTGTTGGAAGGACATGGACTACAGACTCATTTTATAGAGAAACAAAGAATAATTTTGAAAAAAGAAAAAAAGAAGGGTGTATATCTGTTGAAATGGAATGCTCTGCTATACAAGCAATCAGTGATTTTAGAGGACTAGAATTTTACACTTTTTTCTCAAGTGGAGATTTATTAGATGCTCCTAAATGGGATGAAAGACATGTAGAAGGAGAATACAAAGGAACCCAACATGATTCTAGATATTTTGATATAGCTATAAAATTAGCTGATTATGTAACAAATTAAAATTAAAAATATTAAACTAAGTGATTAGTTGAAAGTAGAGTATTTTTATGTTAAAATATTGTGAAGATATGATGTCAGAAGTTATATCTAATAGAATAATGAAAAAAGAGGTAAAAAACGGGATTACTTGATTTGTTTAGTAGTAATAGCACTGATAATGAAATTAAAAGAGGAGAAAGAGTTCGAATAAGATATGCAGGAATAGAGGGAATTGTTGTAAGTGTAGATAACAGACAAGTAATGATTGCCTATCAAAACGAACAAGACAAAGAAATAATAAAAACATATAGTATTATCTAATTTAGAATCCCATAATGCTGAATTAATTAAAGAAGAAAGATTTGATATATTAAGTGCAATTGCAAAATATCAATTAGATGTACTTAACAATGCTGAAAAAATAAAATTATTAGGAGAGAAAAATGAACGAAAATAAAACAAATATAAACTGGTATATACCGACTTTAGTTAACTATTTACAAAATGCTTATAAATAGAAGATTTTAATGAATTTACTTTTTACATTTTGTTGTAATAAATAAAATATAAATTATGAAAAAAACGTTATGGCTTACACAAAAAGGAATGGCAAAAGTTTTTGATTGCTCTACTGACAATATATCATTGCACTTAAAAAATATTTTTAAGGATAATGAACTTGTTGAAAATTCAGTTGTCGAGGATTCCTCAGTAACTATTTCTAATGGAAAAAAATATAAAACAAAAATATATAATTTAGATGCTATAACTTTTTTGAGAAAAATATTTTATTCCAAATATGTTTGATTGAAATTAGGAGGTGAATATATGTCTAATAAAATATTAGAAGTCCAAAATATTAAAATAAATGTTACAAATATTGATGATAATGATTATATTTGCATTTCTGATTTTGGTAAATTTAAAGAAGGAAAATCAAAGGCTGATGATGTAATTAGAAATTGGTTAAGGAATAGAATTACTCTAGAGTTTTTAGGAACATGGGAATCTATTTATAATCCAAATTTTAATTCCGTCGAATTCGACGGGTTTAGAAAAAGTGCTGGACTTCATACATTTACTTTAAGTGTTAATGAATGGTGTGAGAAAACAAATGCTATTGGTATATATTCAAAACGTGGAAAATATGGTGGAACATATGCACATAAAGATATTGCATTTGAATTTGCATCTGCAATAAGTCCTGTATTTAAATTATATTTAATAAAAGAATTTGAAAGATTAAAAGAATTAGAAAATCAAAATAGAGAATGGGATGTAAAAAGAATACTTACAAAGAATAATTATTTAATTCATACAGATGCAATTAAAAATTATATCTTACCTGATAATGATTTTTATAAAAATAAAGAATGGTTAAAATATGCAGAAGAAGCTGATATTCTTAATGTAATACTATTTCATACTACTGCTAAGAAATGGAGAGAATTAAATCCAGAGTTAGCAAAAAATTCAAATATAAGAGATTATGCAACAATTAATGAATTAACTGTTTTATCTAATTTAGAATCACATAATGCTGAGTTAATTAAAGAA
>CANRPS010000028.1 GCA_947632585.1 uncultured Clostridia bacterium | reverse complement strand
ATTTTTTTAGCAAATATATTAAAAGCTGTAGACATTGTTATTCCAAGCTCATTGCAAATTTGTTCCATTTGTTTTTTGGTTGTTTCATCTATTCTAAAATTAATTAATGTTTGTGCCATTAATATCACCTCTTCCAAATAATATTTTAATATATAATAAAGACAACGTCGATACAAGGTATTTATATATAATATTATTTTATCAATAAATTAGTGATATTATTCATAAAAATAAAAAATGCTATATAGTTTTGCATAGCATTTTTTAACATAACTTAAATAACATTTTTAATTTATCTAATATTTTTTGTAAAAAATTTTTATTCTTTATTTCAACTAATGCAATATTTTCGCTAGTTAATTTAGAATCATTCAATTTTTTATATTTAAATAGATTATCGGTATCGAAATTTTTTTCTAATTCTAATTGATAATTTTTTTCATTTATTTTTAACTTATTATCAAAATCTTTTGCTTCTTCTTCAGTACACCAAAATTTTTTATAAATTATTGCTAATATTGCCTTTGTTTTTATACTTAAATCCATATCTTTTATTTCTTTTGAATGATCTAATTTAGATATGTATGTTTGAGAAGCATTGCTTTTTAAATATTCTATAAACTTAGGAGATATTTTTAATACATCTTCTTTTCGTGTATGATTTAGTATATCTAATGTTTCAGCAAAAGCTTCACTATATTCATTATTTATCATTGTTCCTCCAATAAAATTATTTTTCTTTAGTGTCAATATTTTGTTCTTTTTCACTAGTAATGCTATGTAATGCTCTTTCTACATCTGATTGTTTTACATTTAAAACAGCTTCTCCAATTTCAGATGAGGTATGTTCTTTAATGCTTAATTGTTGTATTTTTTCTAAATCATGAAGAAATTTTTCCCTTACGCCACCTTTACCTGTTACTCTATCTTTTAACCAAAAAGGGTTTTCAGTATAATTTAAATATATGGCTTGCCATATATTATAATCCTCTAAACTTTCATCTTTTAGATGTGCTTGAATTTCATTCATTATATCAGAATAAGGGCGACCTTGAAGTCGAGTTTCTAAATTCTGTATAGTATTATTTAATTTTACATAAAAATTAAATACCTCATTTTGTTCTATCTCAGGATATTTCATTTTTAAAACACCCAATAAACCTTCAGTTAAAAGGCAATCACCTTCATCATCAGAGAAATCAATACGTTCAACAGTTTCAGCAAATTTATCCTGAATTGAATCAACCATATTCATTTGATCCCTTTCATCTAAAGACTTATAATTTTCACTAAGAAATTCACTTAAAATATCACTTGTGAAATAATAAATAATACCAGGTATTATACTTAATTCTTCGACTGTAAAGCTTCCATTATGAAAATGGCATCTAACTGCCAATCCGCTTGGATATTCTCTAAGCCATGTTTGAGTATCGTCTGTTTTGACGAATTGACTCTAAAGGATAATATTCAGCGTCTCCTAGACTTCTATCAACCATTGATACTATTGCCATATATTTTTCCTCCTAAATTTTATAATTAAATATACATTTATTATAACAATTGTATATATATTTTGCAAATTCAAAATTAAGTAATTATCCCCCAGCTGGGGGCTTTTTACTCATAACACCTAAAAGGCTATATTATAAGCAGAGCCTCAAGGCTCATAGCTGTTTTGACGCATGCGTTTCTCGTTACCCGTTAAATGGTTCTTTATATTCTTTTATAGATATTTGGTCATACATCATATCCTCTTGTAATTGTTTTCTCGCATATTCTGCTATCTTTTTTGCATTTTTACCTACCATGTCTACATAGTAGCCACGGCTCCAAAAGCTTCGTTGCCAATCTGAAATATCTCTCAATATTTTACCTATTTCTAATCTTTTCTGCCCATAAAAAATTTTTCTCCTATATTTCGGTGTAAACACTATATGATATTTGCAATTCCATTTTGTATGTAATAAACTTGACATTGTATCATATGTAGTGCTTTCATCTTTAGTTTTTTTGCTGAATATACTATTCATGATACGCCACTCCCTTCATTTTTATTTTATCAATTATGCGGCGAAACATATCAATATTATATCATGAAGGGAGTTTCTATGCTACATAGCTAAAGCCTATGTTACTACTGGCATAGTCGGAAGATTATTTACACAAAAAAAGCGCTATCTGGGTTCAGATAACGCTATTTTGGTGATCCAGAAGGGATTCGAACCCCCGACCCACGGATTAGAAATCCGTTGCTCTATCCAGCTGAGCTACTGAACCATAACATCAATATAATAACATAAAAAAGAGTCGATGTCAAGCTAAAAAATGAGAATTAAGGAAAAATTAAGCATTCATAGATTGAAATTTTTAAAAGAATATGTTATAATAGCTCTTAATAAAAAAATAAACATTCTAAAATAAGGAGAAAAATATGAAGGTTGTATTTTATTCAAATTTTCTAACACATCATCAAGTACCTTTTTGTTTAGAAATGCAAAAAAGGCTTGGAGATGATTTTAAATTTGTATCAACTATACAAATACCGAAGTGGAGACTAGATTTAGGATTTAAAGACTTAGATAAAGAATATGACTTTGTAGTAAGAGCTTATGAAAATGAAGAACAAAAAGAAAAAGCAAAAAAATTAGCTGAAGAATGTGATATAGCAATGATTGGTTCAATACCAGATGACTTAATTACAGAAAGATTAAAACAAGATAAAATAACATTTAGATATAGATACAGAATATTTATATTTCCAGATGGATTTTTTAAAACCATTTTTAGTAAGGAAAAAAGACAACTATTTTATGATAGACATATAAAATTTAGAAAAAATAAAAACTTATATATGTTAGCGGCAAATGCATATGGACCAAATGATTTTAATAAGTATGGATTATATAAAAATAAAATATATAAATGGGGATATTTTTTACCACTAAATTATTATGATGTAGAAAAATTGGTAGAAGAAAAAGAGAAAAACAAAAAAATTGAAATTGTATGGGTAGCAAGATTTATAAAATGGAAACATCCAGAAATAGTTGTTAAACTAGCAAAAAAATTAAAAAAACAAAAATATAATTTTGAAATAAAAATGATAGGAACAGGAAAACTTATAGAAAAAATTAAAAAAATGGTAAAGAAAAACAAACTAGAAGATGTATTAACAATTGTTGGACAAGTTCCTAGTGATGAAGTTAAGACCTATTACGAAAAGGCAAATATATTTATCGCAACGAGTGGAAGTAATGAAGGCTGGGGAGCAGTAATGAATGAGGCTATGAATGGAGCTTGTGCAGTTGTTGCGAACCAAAAAATGGGTTCAGTGCCGTATTTAATAACACATGGTGAAAATGGACTTATGTATAATAATTTTAAGGGACTAGAAAATAATGTAAAAACATTAATAGAGAACAATGAATTAAGAAAAAAATTATCAATAAATGGATATAGATTTATAACAGAAAAATGGACAGCTGCTGTTGCAGCAAATAATTTAATTGAACTATTTAATTCTATTATAGATGGAAGGGAGAACGGAATATATGATGGACCAGCAAGTGAGGCAAAAAAGTATAAAAGAAAAAAGATTTAGCATAATAATTGCTGCATATAATATAGAAAATTACATAGAAAGATCAATAGAAAGTGTAGAAAATCAAACATTCAAAGATATACAAATTATAGTAGTAAACGATTGTGCAACAGATGGAACAGAAGCAAAAATTTTAGCACTTTGTGATAAATATAAAAATATAGACTACTTAAAACATGAACAAAATAAAAGATTAGGAGCAGCAAGAAATACAGGGCTACAGATAGTAAATGGAGAATATATAATATTTTTAGATGGCGACGATTACTTAGCAGGAAATGATGTATTAGAAAAATTAGATAAATTAATAGGAAAAGATAAAACAGATGTTACATACTTAGGCTTTAAAATAGAAGGAGATAGAGAAGAATATGTAATTCCAACAGCAGAACAATGTACAAAAACATACAAAGCTGCAACTGATAAATATCCAAATGTTTGGAGCAAGTGCTGGAGAACAGAATTTATAAATGAAAATAACATTAGATTTCCTGAATATAGACTATATGAAGATGTATTATTCAATTATAAAGGAGTTATGAAATCAAAAACATTCAAAATAGCAGATTTTGTTACACATAAATATATTAGTGGACGTGCAGGAAGTATAACTACTAAGATAGGAATAAAAAATATAGAAGATACAATGCAAAATCTAAGAGACTTAATGCAAATTAGAAATGAAGACTATACAGAAGAAGTTGATATAATCATAAAAAAAGAGATAAAATTATGTAAAAAAAGACTAGATGATTTGTATAAAGAAATATATAAAAATGAATAAAAAAATAATATAAGCAAAACCTAAGCTTCTTACGGAACTTAGGTTTTTTTGTGAAAATTTTGTGAAACGTATTTACATTAAAAATAAGAAATGATAAGATATGAAAGGTAATAATAAGACTAAAAGAATAAGGAGGAACTATTCGTGATTGAGGTAAAAAATGTCACTAAAAAGTATGGAAACTTTATAGCCGTAGATAATATCAGCTTTACTATAAATGATGGAGAAGTAATTGGACTTTTAGGACCAAATGGTGCAGGAAAAACGACAACAATGAATATGATAACAGGCTATATAGAACAAACGGAAGGTACAATTACAATAAACGGCTTTGATACAATAAAAAAAGCCAAAAAAGCTAAAAAAACAATTGGCTATATGCCAGAAGGAGTACCATTATATACAGACTTAACTATTAAAGAATTTGTTACATATATGGCAGATTTAAGAAAAGTAAATAAGAAAGAGAAAAAAGAAAACATTCAAAAAGTTCTTAAAGAAACAGGTCTAGATACTATGCAAAACAAACTTATTAAAAATCTATCTAGAGGCCAAAAACAAAGGGTAAGTCTAGCAGGAACACTAATAGGAAATCCTGACATCTTAATTTTAGATGAACCGACAGTAGGATTAGATCCAAAACAGATTACAGAAATAAGAAGTCTAATAAAAAATTTAGGAAAAAAACATACAATAATATTAAGTTCACATATACTTTCAGAAGTTAGCCAAATATGTGATAGAGTAATAATTATAAATAAAGGTAAAATAGTAGCAGAAGACACTCCTGAAAACCTAGAAAAGAAGGTATCTAATAACAATATAATTTATATAACAATAGAAGATAGAGAAGATAAATTTAACTTGATAAAAGAAAAAATTAAAGGAATAAAAGAAACAAAATTAATAAAAACAAATGAAGACGGAACAAAACAATATGAAATAATAGGTGAAGAAAACGTAAATTTAAATAAAACAATTTTTAATGAATTTGCAAAAGAAAATATAACAATTTTTGAAATGAAAAAACCAGAGGCAACACTTGAGGACGCATTTATGAAAATCATAAAAGAAGGAGGAGAAAACTAATGGGAGCAGTAATAAAAAAAGAATTAAAAAGTTACTTTTTATCTCCAATAGGATATATAGTTATAGGTATATTTTTAATTGCATTTAGTACATTTTTTTATTTAACGACAATACAATCATCAACAGCAGATTTAACCAATTTATTTTATTATATAGCATTATATGGATTAATGTTAGTTACACCTCTTATAACAATGTCAACATTCTCAGGTGAAAAAAAATCAGGTACAGACCAAATATTATTGACAGCGCCTGTAAGTATGACAGGTGTTGTTATTGCTAAATTCTTGGCAGCATTACTTTTAATAATTATACCAACACTTTGTACAATTATATATTATGGAATTTTATGTTTTTGGGAAGTACCAGATATCTCAATATATTTAACTAGTATGCTAGGATTTATATTACTTTCAACAACATTTGTATCATTTGGAATTTTAGCATCAAGTGTAACCGAATCTCCAATAATTGCTGGAATTTTAACTTTTGCTCTTATTTTTGCAGCTACATGGGGTCCATATGAAATTGAAAGTTTATCAAATTTTTCTTTAATAGATCAATTTATAACCTTTTTATATGGACAAATAGATATTGCAACAATTGTATTATTTGTAACAATAACAATACTTTTCTTAATAAGCACAATAATAGTAATGCAAAGAAAGAAATGCATAAAATAATTAGAAGGGAGAATAAGCTTTGAAAAAGAAAGAGAAAATAAAACCAGAAAAAAGTAAAAAAAATAAAGACAATAAAGAAAAACTAGGAGCAAGATTTGTAAATACAATCAAAAAGAGATGGTTAATAAGTGGAACAAATACAATATTACTAATAGCAATACTTGTAGCAATCACAATATTAATTAATTCTTTTGTTCAATCACTTGAATTAACACCAATAGACTTTACATCAAATAAACAATATACATTGACAGATGAAAGTAAAGATAGAATTAAAGATATAGAAAATCAAATAAATATATATTTTGTAGGATTCACTGAAGAAGATGCAGAATATACTCTTGCAAAACAATATAATAAAGTAAATCCAAATATTAATGTAGAAATAATAAACACAGATGAAAGAATAGATATAGCAGAAAAATACAATCTTACAAATGAGTATTATGTAGTAATAGTAGAAAATGGCGAGAGATCAAAATTAATATCATCAGAAGATTTATATACAACAGATGCAGATTGGAATACAATAGATTTAACAGAAGAAAAAATAACATCTGCAATTCTAAGCGTAGTAAGTGAAAACATACCAAAAGTATATTTTTTAGACGGATATTCTGACTATAGTTTAGAATATGGCGGAGGAATGTATTACTTATCAGTATATCTTGATAATGAAGTATTAGAATATGAAGAATTAAACTTATTAACTTCAAATAAAATTCCAGAAGATTGTGATACTTTAGTTATTACAACACCAACTAAAGATTTTGATGAATTAACTACAAAGGAAATTTCAGATTATATAGAAAAAGGTGGTAACATATTATGGCTAAACGGAGCATATGCAACTAAACAAGAGTTACCAAATGTAAATAAAATTTTATCAGAATATGCAATAAATCCTTTTGAAGAAGGATATGTTTACGAAACTGATGATAATAGAATAGCATTAAATATAACAAGTTGTATATTAGAAGACACAACAGGATATACAGAAATTGATAAAAATCTAAAAGATGTTGTTTTATTAAATAGTACAAAAATAAATGTAAATGAAGATAAAATGGAAGAAATGAACATAGAAAAGAGTGACTTAATAACAGCAAGTGATAAAGCATTCTTTAGAAAAGATGTTTCAAATACATCATCATCTACTGATGGAGACGAGCAAAATGAATTTTTATTAGCAGGATTATTTACAAAAACAATAAGCGAAAATACAGAAGAAACAGAAGAAAACTCAATAAAATCACAACTTGTATTAATTGGAGAAAATAATTTTATTACAGACAATCAATTATCAAGTAACATATATCCAATGATATATTTAGAAAATAATAAAGATATAGTGTTAAATTCAATAGCATATTTAACAGAGCAACAATCTGGAATAACAATTAGAAAAACTCATACAGCCACAACAAGTTTTACAGCTACAGAAGGTGATAAAGCATTTATAATGAAGGTTATATTCATCATTCCTATAGCAATAATAATTGTAGGAATAGTAGTATGGCAGAAAAGAAGAAAAAAATAAATGAATAAAAAATAAAAACTCCTATATATTTCAATATAGGAGTTTTATTATGATTATATTTACATTAATAGGTGCATTTATAGGAGCGGGATTTGCATCAGGACAAGAAATTTATTCTTTTTTTTATAAATATGGAAAAAATGGAATAATTGGAATAATTTTATTTGGAGCAATTTTAGGAATTATAATTTATAAAACATTAAATATTATTTATAAAAATAATATAAGTACATATAAAAAATTTTTAGACTACATATTCACAAATAATCTAAAAATCAGTCAAATAAATAATATATTAGTAAATTTTTTCTTATGTATATCTTTTTTTATAATGATTTCTGGTTTTGGAACATATTTTTACCAATCTTATGGTATAAATAAAGTAATAGGGAGTTTAATTTTAATAATAATTTCATTTTTTATATTTTTAAAAAATATAGAAAATATAGCAGAAATAAATAAAATTATAATACCAATATTGATAGTACTTATATTAATACTAGGAATAAAAAATATATTAAATATGGATATTAATCAAATAGGAAAAAATTTATCAACAAAATCAGAAGGATCTTTCATAATACAAGCAATATTATATGCTAGCTATAATTTGATATTGTTAATACCTATAATGATAAATCTAAAAAAATATATTATAAATAATAGAAATATAATAAAAACATCTGTAATGACAGGAATAATAATTAGTACCATAACTATATTAACTTTTTTATTACTTATAAATATCGACGAAAAGATAGATAAAATAGAAATGCCAATAATATATGTTATAGGAAAAAAATTTAGTAATTATAATTTTATGTATGGAATTGTAATGTTAATATCAATTTTTACGACTGCAATCTCAGTTGGAAGTAGTTTCTTAAATAACATTTGCAAACAGAAAGAAAAACTACCAAAATTTGCTTTTTTTATGAGCATAGTGAGCATTCTAACAATACAAATTAAATTTTCAACATTGGTAAATTTTTTATTTCCTGTATTTGGCTATTTAGGATTACTACAAATTTATTTTATATTAAAAAAGAAATAATTATTGATATTTTTCCTGTAGTTTGATAAAATTATAAAAAATAAAAAGGAGAAAAAGTCATTAACCAAAATGAGAAATGTAGAAGAAAATGTTAAAAGACAATTAGATGTAAAAAAAACCATAATAGTCATTTTAGTAGGAATAATACTATTATGTCTAATTGTACTCATAATCTTATACTTTACAAGAGAAGACTTTAGAAAATGGACAGATACGACTATTTTAAGAAAAAATCTTGTCTCAGAAGATGTAAGAACAATAGATTTAAATATTGATAAAAATAACCAAATATATTGTTATAGTAAATATATAAGCATTTTAAATGATAAAAACTTAAAAATATATAATCAAAATGGAGAAAACATATCAGAACTTCCAATAAATATAAATACCGCGATTTTTACATCAACAGACAAATACCTTGCAATCGCAGAAAAAAATGGGCAGGAATTTTGTGTGATTTTTGATAAAACATATCTATGGAGTGGAAAAGTTGAAGGAGAAATATTACAAATAAATATAAACAAAAATGGATATGTGGTTTTAGTTACAACAGATACAACATTTAAATCAATAATAACTATATTTGACTCTACAGGAAATGAATTAATAAAAAGATATCTATCAAAAACTAGAATAGTAGATGTTTCACTTTCAAACGATAATAAATATGCAGCATTTGCTGAATTAGATACATCTGGGGCATTAATACAATCAAACATAGAAATACTTTCTATAGATAAAGCAATTCAAAATGAAAAAGAAGCTATAGTCTATACATATAATGCAAACACAGCAAAAATGATTGTAAAAATAAAATACCAAACAAAAGGAAATTTAGTATGTGTATATGATGATTCAGTTGATATAATAAATAATAATAACAATGAAGAAGTTTTTACAATAGACAAAAAAATCACATTTACTTCAGCTGAACTAAAAGAAAATATAGTATATATAACAGAAGAACAGACTGGATTATTTAGTTCAACTTCTACAGCGACAATTGTCGATACTTCATCAAATCATAAAACATATTTTAATTTTGATGAAGTAACTAAAGAATTATATACAAAAAATGATATAATTGGAATAAACATAGGAAGCGAAATTTACTTTGTAAATACAAATGGATTATTAATAAAAAAATACATATCAAGTCAAGAAATAACAAATGTAAATATAGCAGACAATTTTGCGATAATAATATATAAAGACAGAATAGAAATAATAAAATTATAATGGGAGAGAAAAAATGGGGATTGTAATTGATATAATTATAGCTGCAATATTAGTATTAAGCATAATTTTAGGATATAAACAAGGTTTAGTAAAAGTAGTTTTTAATGTATGTGCTTTTTTGGTAGCAATAATAGCAACACTAATATTATATAGACCTGTATCAAACTTTGTATTAGAAAAAACAGAAATAGATGACAAAATAAAAAATGCAATAATAGAAAAATATGGAACAACAGAAATCCCAGCTGAAGAAGACGAAACAAGTGGAATAGTAAAACTTATAGCTGAAAAAGTACAGGAAGCAACAATAGAAACAACAGAAAAAGCAGTAGAAATAGTTGCTGAAGAAGTATCTATAAGAGCAGTACAAATAATTACAGGTTTTGGATTATTTGCAGTTATTAGAATTATTTTAATATTCCTAAAATTTTTATCAGAAGGTTTAGCAGAATTACCATTAATAAAACAACTAAATGGAATTGGGGGAATTGCTTATGGATTAATTAGAGCTCTTGTTATAATATATGTATTTCTATATATTGTATTTTTTACAGCTTCAATGAATAGCAATGGAAATATACAAAAAGCAATAAATGAATCATATATTACAAAATATATTTACGATAACAATTTAATGATTGGCTTATAAATATAATAAAAATTATAAGAAAAAAATCAAAACATATATAGACAAAAGCTATTGATTTTCATGTAAATTTTTGCTATAATTTGAGCCATAGTTTTGAAAATAGAAAAAGAGAGTGTGAAAAAAGCAAATGAACAAAAAAGTAAATAATAAAAGTAATCAAAGAAACAAAAAGAAAATAAAAAAGAAAAAGAAACACACAGGATTAAGAATATTTTTTAGTTTAATACTTTTCATTGCAATAGCAGTAGGAGCATTTGTTGGATACAGCACATATAAAAATGGATGGGGAGTTAAAGGTCTGATTCAGACAGCAATGGGACAAGATGAAAAAAAATTAAAAGACTTAAACCCATTTACAGTATTAATTTTAGGTGTCAGTGAAGATATATCAAGTAAACTTACAGACACAATAATTGTTGCATCATATAACCCTAAAACACAAAAGGCAACATTAATTTCTATTCCTAGAGATACATTCGTAGGAAAAAACAAAAATAAAGCAACATCAAGTGATAAAATAAATGCACTATACCATAAAGGACCATTAAAAACATTAGAAGCTGTAAATGAATTAACAGGGCTTAATATAACATACTATTTAACTGTAAGCAATAACGTTTTAGTAGAGTTAGTAGATAAAATGGGCGGAGTAGAGTTTGATGTACCAAGAAAAATGGATTATGATGATAGTTCACAAAATTTGCATATTCACTTAGAGGCTGGAATACAAACACTTAATGGAGAACAAGCAGAAGGCTTAGTAAGATTTAGAAAAAATAATAATGGAACAACATATTCTGAAGAATATGGAGACAACGATATAGGCAGAATGAGAACACAAAGAGAGTTTTTAAAAGTAGTAGCAAAACAACTAATACAATTAAAAAATATAACTAAAATAGGAGACTTTATTGAAATATTTAAAAATAATATAGAAACAAATATAACAAACTGGTCTTTAATAAAAGATTATATCCCATATGTTTTAGACTTTAACGTAGATAATATACAAATGGAAAACATACCAGGAGAGTTTCCACCAAGATTTGGATCTCCTATAAAATTATCATTTTTTGTAGCTGATGATACAAAAACAAAAGAGTTAGTAGAGAATTTATTTAATGCACAAAATGTAGTACCAGGAGAAGAAAACAACTCTTCAAATGAAACAACAACTAACACTACTAGTACAAATTCTGATACAAATACGACTTCAGAAAATAAAAACTCAAATATAAAATTAGAACTAATTAATGGAAGCGGAGATAGTACTTTACTTACAAAGGCAACTAATGCATTAAAAGAACAAGGATATAATGTATATAAAACAGGAAGTACAAATGTTACAGCTAAGACAACAATTGTAAATAAAACTGCAGTCTCAAGTACTATTACAAGTGATATAAAAAAGATACTTGGATGCGGAAGTATTTCGAGTAGTATAACAAGTAATTCTACAATAGACATAAAAATAATTTTAGGAAAAGATTATAGTAATTAAAATATTTGGTACAAATTTATTGTATAAGAAGTTTTAAAGCTTCTTATACAATAAAAAATAGAAAGATTTGATCTTTCTATTTTTTAATATCTTATACGATATTTAGCTCTTCTTTTTTTCTTTTTTCGATTAGATAAATTTATATATCTTATAATAAACAAGAAAACAATTATTAAAAGCAAAACTATTAAAATAACAAGTAAAAGACTACTAGTTTTGACATCATGAGAGGCAATAAGTGGAGAAGAATAAGTAACTCCGTTTATTTCGTAAGAAATTGTCCCAATAGTTGAATTTTGACTTATTGGAGCAGATATGCTTTTTTCAAATGTGATTTTAGGATCAGGAAGAATATCATTTTTTTTCATAAGAATTTTAATATCTTCTTTAAAAAGTAAGTCTAATTTTTTAGTATCTTTTGAACCATTAGAAACATCAAGAGAATATGCCACATCTCCAGCAGAAGCCACAGAGGTTAAACTATAATTTTCATAACCATAATTATATAAAGTATGTGCATCTGTAGCTCTTGCACTTTCACCATTTTCTGTATATGTTGCCCCTAATATAATTGCAATTAATTCTAAACCATCCTTAGAAAAACATGTAATCAGACAATTTTGCGCTTCTGATGTAAAACCTGTTTTTATTCCTATACAATCGGGTAAATAATATTTAGATTTTTGTAAAATCAAATCATTAGTGTTTGAATATTTTCTAACACCATATTTATTCGTAGGATTTATTGAGCAAGATTCCATAGCAACAATATCTCTAAAAGTATGATTTTTCATGCAATATCTAGCAATTAAACTTAAATCATAAGCTGTAGAATAATGATCTTTATTGTGAATACCACTTGGATTTGTAAAATGTGTATTTTTACAGCCAATTTCAACAGCTTTTTCATTCATTAAATTTGCAAATTCTTCAGTAGAACCAGAAATGTATTCGGCTAAGACAAATCCAGCATCATTAGCGGAATGGACGAGAAGAAGTTGCAATAAATCTATAACACTTATTTCTTCACCTTCTGACAAATAAGCAGAAGAATATCCTGATGGAACAGAAAGAACCGCACTACGCGATACAGTAACGATAGAATTTAAATCACATTTTTCTAAAGCAATAATAGCAGTTATAATTTTTGTTGTACTTGCAGGATAAAGTTGTTGAGTTGAATTTTTTTCATAAAGAACTTCTCCAGTAGTATTGTCTACTAAAATAACAGCATTAGAATATATATTTAAATTATTATTTTCAGTATCATTAGCATCAACAATAGGGCTTGATATAAAAATAAATATAATGATTAATATAATAATTGTTTTTTTAAATTTCATTTTTTGTTCCTCAATTCATAAGTAAAAAATATATACTTAAATACTATATAATATATATAAAAAAAAATCAAGAAAAATGTCGAATAAAGATAAATCGTTGAAAAATATTTTTAATAGGAGGTAATTAATGTTAGATAATTTAGATTCAAAACAAAAGAAAATATTAATTATAGTTGGAATAGTAATAATAATTGGAATAATTTTCTTTATATATAATAAAGATTCAAATGACGAAAAAATATTGGATGAAAATATTTTAATAGAAGCAAATACGGAAATGGAAGAAAATACAATAAAAGACACAGAAAATGAACAAATAATAGTCCATATTACAGGAGCTGTAAAAGTTCCAGGAATAATAAAACTAAAACAAGGATCAAGAATAGAAGATGCTGTAGAACAAGCAGGTGGATTAACAGAAGATGCAGACATTTCAAATGTTAATTTAGCATATGTTTTAGAAGATGGAGTAAAAATAACAATACCATCTAATTTAAATATAGAAGAACAAGAAATAATAACAGATGAAAGTGGAGAAAACATTATCGATACAGAATTTTATAAAGAAAACACTATAAAAGGAAAAATAAATATAAATAAAGCAAAGGAAGATGAACTTCTAACTCTTCCAGGAATAGGAATAGAATTAGCTTCACGAATTATAAGCTATAGAGAACAAAATGGAAAATTTTCAAATATAGAAGAAATAAAAAAAGTAAGTGGTATAGGAGATAGTAAATATGAAAAAATTAAAGACTTGATTTCAACGAAATAAAAAATAAAACTTGTCTAATTTATTTTCTTGATATATAATCTGAAAATATAGGAGGAAAATATGCCAAGTATATTATTTCATGAATTAGTAGGACATGAATTTGCAAAAAAACATAAGAACTATAATAATAAGGAATTCATATTAGGTATAATTGTACCAGATGCAGTAAATGCATATGGATTTGCAAGCAAAGAAAACAGATGGAAATCACATTGCAGAGATAAAAATTTAGACAAATGGATACTAAATATCGTAGAATTCTATAAAGAAAACAAGGAAAAATATGAAAAATATTATCTTATGGGATACTTATTACATGTCTTAACAGATATATTTTGTGACAAAATTTATAATGAACAAATATATCCAGATCTATTAGAGAAAGGATATAATTACGAAACAGCATATAAATTTTATGAATTAGAACTAGAAAAAATAGAAAATAATAAAATAAATAGTTTATGGTGGAAAAAAGTAAAAGAGAGCTTTAAAAGTACAGAAAAAACACCAATTTCTAATATAAATAAAAAAATGATAGAAGATTGGGAAAAATATATAATAGAAAAATATAGTACAAGAAAATATGAAGAACAAGGATATATATCAGATAAATTTGTAAACAAAGTTTTAGAAGGAATAGAACTCACATTAATACAAAATAAAATAAAAATATAAATAAAAACACTAGAAAATTTTTCTAGTGTTTTATATTTATTTAAAATAACAAATAAATATAAATAGAATATAATTTAAAAGAGGTATTTATATGAAAGACTATAACAGAGAAAAAGTAATAAAATATGCCAAAAAATGGGCATATAAAAGGAATCCAAAATATTATAATTATGATTTATTAGGAGGAGATTGCACAAATTTTGTTTCTCAATGTATATATGAAGGAAGTAAAATAATGAATTATACAAAAACATTAGGATGGTACTATAATAATGCAAATGATAAATCGCCATCTTGGACAGGAGTTGATTTTTTATATAAATTTTTGATAAATAATACAAAATCTCGGACCAATTGGGGAAATTTCAGACATTCAAAAGACAGAAATAGGAGATATAATACAAATATCATATGATGGAGAAAAATTTACACATTCTTTAGTAATTGTAAAAAAGAATGATAATAAAATCTTTACAGCCTCTCATACTTTGGACTCATTTGAGAGAAATATAAACTCTTATAAATATAAGAAAATAAGGTTTATACACATAAATGGAGTTAATATAAATTAAACATAATGAAATAAAAATGACAAATTTTCAACTTAAGGCTAAAAATTTGTCATTTTTTGTTGCTTGGAGGCATACTCTGGTTTTATATTTTAAAAAGCACAGAAATATCAATACTTTGAAGGATTTGAATTTGCTTGTTAATGTACTATTAATGTAGTTTTATATATTTTTTTATTTAATATAAATTTATTTTGAAAAATTTTATAATAAGTATTGAATTAAAAA
>CANRPS010000027.1 GCA_947632585.1 uncultured Clostridia bacterium | reverse complement strand
GTTGATAGTGTTTCATACCTTTTTTTAAGCATTTTTTAAATGCTTATTTGTCATGCATTTTTCAATGTACTAAAAAAATTTTAATTTTTTTCTATTTTTCTATTGACTTCATATAGTTAGTCTAAATAAGGAAGTATTTCTCTAAATATTTGACCACCTATCGGAGCTGCTACTCCACCTCCCTGATGTCCTCCTTCTCCTGTTGGATTATATAAAGTAATTAACATGACTATCTCTGGATCATTAATTGGAGCAATGCCTAAAAAAGAAGTAACATATTTTCCAGTGTTAACTCCATCTTCTGATGTTCCTGTTTTCCCTCCTATTCTATATCCTTCAACTTTTGCATTTTTTCCGGTTCCTTCTGCTACAACAGATTCCATCATACTTAAAACTTTATTTGAGGTCTCTTTTGAAATAGTTATATTTTTACTTTCAATTGGCATTTCCGTAATTTTTCCTGTAGAACTATCAATAACTTTTTTTACCAATCTCGGTTGAATTAAAGTTCCACCATTTGCTATGCTAGAAACTGCAGTTATAAGCTGAATAGGTGTTATTTCAAATCTCTGTCCAAAACTTATAGTTGCAAGTTCTACAGGACCAGCTTTTTCTTTTGAAATAAAAATACTATTTGCTTCTCCTGGAAGTTTTATACCTGTTTTTGAAAGTAATCCAAACTGATTTAAATATTTATAATAAGTTTCCACACCCAGTTTTTGTCCCAATCCTATAAAAACTGGATTGCAAGAATTCATAAGTCCCATTCTTAAAGATTCACTTCCATGTGGTCTATAATATCTCCAACATTTTATTTTCGCTCCTGCAACTATGATTGATCCTGTACAATGAAATTCTCCATTATTATCTGTATCTGTTATACCTTCTTCCAAAGCAGCAGATGCTGTAATTAATTTAAATACAGAACCTGGTTCATAAGTATCAGATATTGCTTTATTTCTCCACATCCCTTGTAATTTTTCTGTTCTTTCACTTTGATTCAAATTATCCCAATTTGATAAAAGTTCTTCATTATTAATCTTATATGGTTCATTTAAGTTATAATTTGGATATGTAGCCATTCCTAAAATATCACCTGTTTTTGGATTCATTATTATAATGTTTCCACCATCAGTACATTTATTATCTATACAGGCTTCTTCTAGATATTTTTCTATTATTGATTGTATCGTCATATCTATTGAAAGAACTAAAGAATTCCCATCTATTGCTGGTGTATAAATTTCTCCCTCTGACCCAAGTTCTTTTCCATTAGCATCTGTCGTTATAGATACTCTTCCTTTTTTTCCAGATAAAATTTCATCATATTTAGCTTCAATTCCATCCAACCCTTGATTGTCACTACCACAGAATCCTATTACTTGTGAAGCTAAATTACTATATGGATAATATCTTTTAGTATCTTCATCAATATTTACTCCTGTAGTTATCTCATTATTTATTAACCATTCTCTTAATTTATCTGCCTTATCTTTTTCCACTTTTTTTACAATAGTTTCAACTGAACTTCTTTTTTGTATTTTTTTCAATACAGACTCATAGTCTAATTGAAAAATATCACACAATTCATTTGCAATTTTTTCTTTTTTCTCAGTTTCAATATTGGTAGGATTTATCGTAATTGTATAAACAGTAGAACTTATTGCTAAAGTATATTTTTCAGATGCATCATATAAAACCCCTCTTTTAGGATTTATTGCTCTTTCTTGAGATTGTTGTTCAAATGCTAATGTTTGTAATTCACTTCCTTTAAAAAATTCTAAATATCCTATTCTTCCTATTAGTAATGTCAATATTATAAAAATTATAAATAAACTATTCATTAATTTCTTTTTACTTTTTAAGCTTATTTGTTCCATAAAGCCCTCCCCAATCTATTTTATTTTAGAGGATTTATTTATATGCAAAAAAAAAAAGCAACTATCAAATTTCTTTTTTGATAATTGCTTATTTTCCTAATATTTTATTTATAATTTTTTTATACCAAGGTATCTCTTCATCTTGTGTAATTTCTATTTTATTTGTAGCAACTTTAGTGTAATCTTTTTTATCTAAAGTAACATATACTTTTTGAGAATTGTTTAATCTTTGCATTCCCAATTTATCTTGTGCTTCTTGTTCAATATTTCCTAAATTTAATGTTCCCTCTATGCTTACTTCTAATTGGTTATTTGTTTTCATTATTGCTGCAAGATTGTCTTTTCTATCTTGAATTTCATTAAATTTTTCATTTATAAGTGAGCTTCTATAACTTACCACAAGTAGCATCAAAAATATCACTAAAATTAAAACTACATTTTCATTATGTTTTTTCTTTTCCATCTCTATACTATTTTTTCTTTGTTCTTCATTTATTCTATAACGTTCTTCTAAATCAATGCTTTTGTTCTTTTCTCTTGGCTTTACTTTTCTTGGGCTTGTCTCATATTCATAATTATATCTTGGCATAAGTTATTTGCTCACCTCTTTTCTTTAGACAATTATATTTTTTCAAAAATCCTAAGTTTAGCACTTTTTGCTCTAGAATTTTCATTTTGTTCCTCTTCAGTCGGAATTATTGGCTTTTTCGTAATTACCTTTCCTAACTCTTTAGCACCACAAACACAATATGGTATTTCTTTAGGACACACACACATCCCTTTTGCTTTATTCATAGCTGTTTTAACTGCTCTATCTTCTATAGAATGGAATGTTATAACACATAGTCTTCCTTTGGGTTTTAAACATTCAATTGAATTAGTAATTGTATTTTCTAATGGCTTAATCTCATTATTTACTTCTATTCTTATTGCTTGGAATGTTCTTTTGGCAGGATGTCCATCTTTCTGACTAAATCTTGGAATAGATTCCTGTATAATTTTAACCAACTCGTCAGTTGTTTCTATTTTCTTTTTTGCTCTAGCTATACATATATTTTTTGCAATTATTCTCGAAAATTTTTCTTCTCCATATTCAAAAATTAAATTTGCTAGATGATCTTCTTTATAATTATTTATGACCTCTTTCGCTGTTAATCTTTGATTCTTATCCATTCTCATATCCAAATCGTTTGATCCTAAATAACTAAAACCTCTATTTTTCTCATCTAATTGATATGATGAAACCCCTAAATCGAGTAAAATTCCATCAACATAATCTATATTTAGATCATTTAGTATTTCTCTAATATTATCATGATTTCCATATATATATTTCACATTAGAATATTCTGACAAATTATTTTTAGCTGCTTTTAATGCTTCTTCATCTCTATCAATACCTATAAGCAAACCTGATTTTGAATCTAATCTCTTTACAATTTCTTTACTATGACCTGCTCCACCAAGTGTACCATCAACATATATTCCATTTGATTTTATATTCAATCCAATTATAGATTCATTTAATAATACTGGTTTATGTTTAAATTCCAATTTGTTTCCTCTTTTTCATTTATATGTTTTAACAGCTAGTATTATTTTGTAAAATACTAGCTGTTTTATCATTAAGTATATTTTACCTTTGTTTATTTTTTGTTCTTTTGTTTGACTATGTCTTTAGTATTTTTTTCTTTTGTTTAAGCAGGTATCTTTAGTACTTTTTCTAACGTATATAAACTTTCTAGAAGTTTTGTCTTTAGTTTAAGCTTAAAATTTTATCTTTTGTATCTTATTATTTTTTCATAAGTAAGGTTTTCTTTAGTATTTTTTTCTTTTGTGTTTTAACATAACAAATTCCATTAAAATATTCGGAACTTGTTTTATATATAAACTTTTCTATTAAAAGAAAAGCTATATACCAAGCATTGTCATATTTTCTGCAATTTCATCTGCTGAAATTTCTTTGTCTTTCTCATTCCATGTAGACTTATCCCAAATTTCAAGTCTAGTTCCAACTCCAATTATTATTGCTTCTTTTTCCAAAGATGCCGCTTCTCTTAAATTATTAGGTATTAAAAATCTACCTTGTTTATCAATTTCACATTCTGTAGCTCCAGCTAGAAAAAATCTCACAAAATTTCTTGCATTTTTGTCTGATAATGGAAGTGTTTTTAATTTTTCTTCGAAATTTAACCATTCTCCTTTAGAAAAAGCAAATAAGCATCCATCTAGTCCTTTTGTTAAAACAAAAGTATCACCCATATCTTTTCTTAATTTTGCAGGCATTGAAATTCTGCCTTTAGTGTCTAAAGTATGCTCATATTCGCCCATTAGCATGATTAAATCTCACCTCCACTTTTTACCACTTTTATCCACTTCACTTAAATTTTAATACACTTTTATTTTTTTTGCAATAGTTTTTTTGAAAAAATATAATTTTTTTACAACTTTTTTTATTAAAAAAATAGTTTTAAAATAAATCGAATTTATTCTAAAACTATTTTTTCTATTTCATATTAATTGTCCTACACATAGTCCAATCAGGTATGCTTCTAAAAGTTAAAATTTCCTTTATTGTTGGATGAGGAAAAGATAATTCATATGCCCATAATCTTATTTGTTTGTTTTTTCCTCTTATACCATATTTTTGATCTCCATATATTGAATGTCCAAAATTCGCTAATTGTACCCTTATCTGATGATGTCTTCCTGTATAAAGATTTATTTTTACTAGACTCAAATTTCTTTTGTCATCATAATTTAAAACTTCATAATCTAGTTTAGCTAATTTAGCATTTTTTTTATCTTTGTTAACAACCCTGCTTGTATTATTTCTTTCATCTTTATATAAATAATCTTCAAGTGTTCCTTTTTTCTCTTTAAACTTACCATCTACAATTGCTAAATATTTCTTTTGAAGTTCCTTATTTCTTACTGATTCACTTAATCTTGATGCAGCCTTCGAAGTTCTTGCAAAAACCATTACTCCACCCACAGGTCTATCTAGTCTATGCACTAAACCTAAAAATACATCTCCTGTTTTATTGTATTTTTCCTTTATATATTGTTTTACAAGAGTTAACATATCTAAATCTCCTGTTTTATCTTCTTGTGATGGAATATTAGGTTTCTTTTCTACTACAATTACATGATTATCTTCAAATAGAACTTTTAAATTTTCCTCATAAGACTCCATTTAATTTTTCTCCCATCTTCCATAAATACCACATGGCAAAATAAGATTGCTGTTTTCCATTGGAAGTCCTATTTCTCCAGATGTAATTTTTCCTTTATATTTGTCAGATAAGCTTAATTCAAGTAAATTAGAAAGAACAGTACTTGATATTCCTGTTGTATAAGAATTTATTAAGAAAAATAAAGGATTTTCTGTCAATACATTTGTACATAATTTTATTAAATCATAAATATTGTTTTCAAATTGCCAAATTTCACCATTTGAACCTCTTCCATAAGATGGTGGATCCATTATAATTGCATCATATTTGTTGCCTCTTCTAATTTCTCTATTAACAAATTTTACTACATCATCTACAATATATCTAACCTTTGATTTCTCAAGACCTGAAGAAATAACATTTTCCTTTGCCCATGCAGTCATACCTTTCGAGCTGTCGACATGACACACTGAAGCTCCTGCAGATAAGCATGCTATTGTTGCACCACCAGTATATGCAAATAAATTAAGTACACTTATTTCTTTCTTTTCAGACTTTATTCTATTTATCATCCAATCCCAATTAATTGCTTGTTCAGGAAATAATCCTGTATGTTTAAACCCCATTGGCTTAATATTAAAAGTTAAATTCTTATATTTTATTTGCCAACTTTCGGGAATTTTTTTATTGTATTTCCAAGATCCTCCCCCTGTTTTACTTCTATTATATACAGCAAATGTATCTTTCCATTTTTCCGGGAAAGTTTTTTTACTCCAAATTATTTGTGGATCTGGTCTTGTTAAAATTATATCTCCCCATTTTTCTAGTTTTTCGCCATTTGCCATATCTATTATTTTATAATCTTTCCAATCTCTTGCTACTATCATTGCTACAAATATCCTTTCTTGATTAAATAGTACTTAAAATATTCATAAATCTATAAATTAACCACATGTTCATTAAAAAGCAAAAAAATATAATCAATAATGTCATTACTATAAATTTGTGTGCCAATATTTTCTTCAATATTCTGCTTGTCCATTTTTCTTTTTTACTTGGTAATTTTTTTAAATATGTCGAATATCCTACCTTAAAAAAATCTTCTTTCATATACATCCTCCTTATTATATAAGTATATGAAAGAAGCTTTATTTTTAGAACTTATTTTCCTATTTGTTTTAAATAAGTAATTGCATCATAATCTTGATTATTATAATATGTCATCATATAAGATTCCTCACCAGTAGTCATTTTAATATAAATCTGTGTAAATAAGAATGGCAACATCTTATCATTTCCAGATGTATCCATAAATGTATAATAGCCTTTATCATCTCCAACAACTATAACATTATATTCAGGTATCTGTAATAATGGATAAACATTATTCTCTTTTTTGGTTTTAGTACATCCTATAGTAGTATATATAAATCCATCTGTAATCATTTGTCCACTAGTATTAAAAAATCCCCACTTACCATTTTGCATAATTGGTATTAAAGTATCTAAAAGTATATACCCATTTTTAACTCCATTGTAAGAAAATGATCCAACATCTGTTCCTATTCTTTCATACTCAGGATATATTATAATATTACCATTTTCATCAACTACGCCATATTGGCCATTTGATCTTACTACATATAAATTGGTTGATTTTGACATTAAAGTAATGCTATCATAAATCAAATCTATCTTTCTTTTTCCATCTTCAGAAAACAATCCAATTTTTCCATTGCTTTTTACTAAAAAAGTTCCTGAATCATTGACGAAATTTATTTCATCATATTGTGGTTCAAGTACAAGTGATAAGTCTTCATTTGTTTCTATTATTCCATACTTTCCTTTTGAACTTTTTACAATTAATAAACCATCAAAAATTGATTTCCAATTAGAATACTTATTATCTGAAATTGACATTATCCCATATTCATCTATAGATCTTTTTTCTAATAATTTAGCATATGAATTTATCAAATAGTCTAATGTATTAATTCTTATTATCTTTTTTTCTTCGTCATAGTCAAAATATAAATTATAACTTTGCTCTATTGCATCTTCTGAAGCATATAATTTACCATTGTTCATATATATTTCAGAGTCTATAAAACATTCTTCATAATCACTACTACCATTTTGTAAATTTAACTTATAAACAACCTTAGAACCTTCGCTATATAATGATACTTCATATCCATTTCTTATTACATAACATTTACTTTCATCTTCTGTTTTAGGATTATAGTCTCCTTTGTAGGTTTGATATTGGAAATTAGGATTTGCTTGATTTAAAAATGTCGCAAATTCTCTTATAGGTATATAAATTTTGGTATTTCCATATGCATCTTTTTGTATATCAATAACTTCTCCTAAACCTGAAATAGAAACTCCATCTATATATGATGTGATTTTTGTTGGGTTATTTACTCTATATATAATCATTGCTACAACCGGAATACAAAGTAAAAAAAGAATTATTACTAATAATATTATTATTCTTTGTGTAATTTTTGTTTTAGTATTTTTATATTCCTCTTCTTCTATCATAATTAAACTCTCCTTAAATTATTTTATCATATCCGTATTTCTCATAAAATTCTTTTCTAAAATTTAGTAAATTGTCGTTCTCTATTTCTATTCTAACTCTTTCCATAAGTTTAGTCAAGAATCTTAAATTATGTAGAGACAATAATCTCATACCTAAAATTTCATTTGTTTTTATCAAGTGTCTTAAATATGCTCTCGTATAGTTTTTACAAGTATAGCAATCACATTCTTCATCTAGATTTTTCCAGTCTCTTTCAAATTCTGCATTTCTAATAACCAATTTTCCCTTTGATGTTAAAGCTGTTCCATGTCTCGCTAACCTAGTAGGAAGTACACAATCACACATATCTATTCCACTAAGAGCTGCCTCAATTAAATAGTCAGGTGAGCCTACACCCATTAAATATCTAGGTTTGTTTTCTGGCATTAAAGGAGTCGTATATCTTAATATTTTTAAGAATTCTTCTTTTGGTTCTCCTACACTAATTCCTCCAATAGCATATCCTGGGAAATCAAGTTTTTTTAAATCTTCTACAGATTGTTTTCTTAAGTCTTCATAAAATCCACCTTGAATAATTCCAAATAATCCTTGATTTTCAGTAGTATGTGCCTTTTTACATCTTTCTGCCCATCGTGTTGTTCTTTCCATAGATTTTTTTGTATATTCATATTCAGATGGATATTCACAACATTCATCAAATGACATTATTATATCTGCACCTAATGCTTCTTCAATTTCTATCACTTTTTCTGGAGTAAATAAATGTTTACTTCCATCTAAGTGTGATGTAAATTCTACACCTTCTTCTGTTATTTTCCTAAGTGCACTTAAACTAAATACTTGAAACCCTCCGCAATCAGTAAGTATTGGTTTATCCCAATTCATAAATTTATGTAGTCCACCTGCTTCTTTAATTAGTTCATGCCCTGGACGCAAATATAAGTGATATGTATTTGAAAGTATAATTTGTGCTTTTACATCTTCTTTTAATTCCTCAGGTGACATAGCTTTTACTGTTGCTAATGTGCCTACTGGCATAAAAACTGGAGTTTCAATATCTCCATGTGGTGTATGAACAATTCCCCTTCTTGCCCCAGAATTTTTGTCTATATGTAATAATTCATATGTTATTGCTGTCATATTATCCTCCCTATTTTTCTTCTTGTTTTTCTTCTATTGTTTTTCTATTCTCTAACATTTTCATAACTTTATCTATAATGTTTTTTCCATGAAATTTTTGTGAAATTTGATTTTTCCTTAATTTTAATTGTTTCTTTACTTGTTTTATAGTTATAGAGGTTTGTGACACTCCTTTTTTCAAATAACTTACAAATTCTTCTTTTTTCTCTTCAGCCTTGCTTTTTATTATTGGTTTTTGTTCATTTGTTTTATATGCCAATATTCTATCAAAAGGTATTTTTCTAGAAATTTCTTCTAATTTATATGCTGCATCAAGTAATTGCTTAGATGTATTAGTTCTTAAATATTTTGGGTTTAAATCTGTTTTCATGACTATTCCCATATTTAAGTCTAATCTAACTCTATCTAATGCATCTGCATCTTTTAAAATAGTCATCAATTTAATAGTATAATTTAAATCTTCATCTTTTATTTTGTATTTTTTACAAATCTTAGACATATTTTTGTCTTTTCCTTCGTGTGCTTCAACAATTGCCTGCAATATTCTTCTATCATTATCTGTATATTGCTTACCACTCAAATATTTTAGTTCTACATTTTTCAATTTTCTTGCACTATTTTTACTATGAGGTCCGATATTATCAACAAATACTCCTTTTTTTCTTCCTATATCATGATAATATGCTGCCGAAAGTAAAATATCTTTCGTTCTGTTACTTTCATCTTGTTTTAATAAGCCTTCATTTTTAGCAATTATCATACTTAATAATGCTACTCTATTATTATGATTTATATTGTGAATTCCATTTTTTACTAATAAGTCTTGGTTTATCTCAAGGCTTTTTTTTCTAAAAAATTCACCTATTTCACTTGTTGTTATTTTTTCTAATTCTTCTTTCAATTTTAACTGAGATAATCCTTTTTGTTGAAATTCTGCAACTGCCTGTCCAAATTTTTTATCCCTATATGGATTTTTTTTATCATATTTAAATTCATTTATTGTTGAAATTATTTTTTCATCTGTGCCCATGTCAAGTTTTGGTGTCATCAATTTTTTAAATTTTAATTTTATTGACTTAACAATACTTGGTCCTATATTTTTTTGGGACATTCTGCCTTCTGTGTTAGATACATCAATTAATAAGATTGCATTATTATATAAGTCAGCTAAGATTCCTTTTTTGTTAGTATATCCTTTTTCTTTTCGCTCATCATCAATAAATTGTAAATAATCTTCTTTTGCTTTATATGATTTATTTTTGTCTTTTAATTCATCTTCTTTTGCTTCTCTAAATTTTATTTCATATTTTCCCGTTTGGGGATTTATTAATGGCTTTCCTGTTGTCTCTTCTCTTACTAAATCTGGAACTAAATATACAACTTGTATTTTATTTTCTGGTAATATGCAATACCCTTCATAAATTACAACATTATCAGTCCATGATCTTACTTTATAATTTGTAAGTTCTGATTTTTCTGTCGGCGATATTTTTATAGCACATACTGCCATCGTAGGATTTAAATATGGATTTGTTTTTTTATTAAATTCAGTAAGATTTTTTATATAATTATCTATATTTGGTGTTCCATTAAACAAACATACACATGCTGTACCATAAGAAACTATATTTTTTGTTATCCCTTTCGAAGGTCTTAGATGTTGAGATTTAATAATTTTTTCTGCAGTTTCTTCATTTTGTGTTACATGGTACAATCCATTTTTTATTATCTCTTCTTTTCCAATTTCATCTATATTATCTCTTATAAATTTAAAAACAGAAAAAAAAGCATTTGGAATAAACATCGCAAAATCATTTATTCTCATTTATACTTCTCCTCATCTTTATCTTTTAGCTAATTCTTGAAGTCCTAATTTTATTAATTCCTCTAAACCTAATTCTGGATTATATATTTTAGTTAAAATATCTTGTATTTGCTTATTATTATATCCCAGTACTTGAAAAGCTGATTTTACTTCTTCTAATTTTTCATCTTGTTTATTTGATATTTTAGTCTTATTTATTGTCTCATTTGCTATATTCAATTCATCTATTGTTTGCTCTTTCTTTAGCTTATCTTTCAATTCTAAAACTATTCTTTGAGCTGTTTTAGCTCCAACCCCTGGAAGTTTTTTTAGAGTATCTATGTCATTTGAAATTATTGCTATTGCAAAATCTGATGGTTCAATTGCTCCTAACATTGCTATAGCCGTTTTAGCTCCAACCCCACTGACAGATATTAAAAGCTCAAACAATCTTAATTCTTCTCCTGTATTAAAACCAAAAATACTTATGTCATCTTCCATTACCCTGTAATATGTGTGAATTTTTACAACATCCCCAACATTTCCTACATTCTCCATAGCAATTTCTGACATAAATATTTTATAACCCAAACCATTTACATCTACTACTACATATCCTCGTGATTTTACTGCAAGTTCTCCTTTTATATAAGCTAACATGTTTCCTCCATTTTTTATATTTTACTATTTTCGTTATTTGTCTTGTATTCTGTAGAATGTCTCATAATTCTTAATTTTTCAAGACTAAACTTTATATTTTTAAATAATCTAACAAATACATTCTCTTTTTTATATATGACTACACTAAACTCTTGTTTTTTATCTGCTTCTATTTCTAAATCTGTAAACTTATTTTCCTTTATTGGAACAATATCTTGTATCATTTCACTTAAAAGTTCATTTTCACTTATTAATTCTTTTTCCATAAATTCTTCTAATTTATTCATCATTAATTTCTCCTTTGAATATGTAGCTTCTATGTATAAATATAAATGGTTATTTTATTTCATAATAATTATATTCTAAACAATAAAAAATATCAAGAAAATTCTTGATATTTTTTTGTTTTTTATCTCATTAAATAAGAAAAAATTATAGAACTTAATTTTAAACTATCATGTTTTATCTTTCCATCTTCTGTTGTTAATAAATCATCTTCTAATAATTCATATTTTCCCTCTTTTATCTTTTCATAGTCTATTTTTACCAAATCTTTTTGTTCTTGTGTTGAATATTTTTCCAAGATTTTTTTTGGTAGTTTAGTATTACTCACAATTACACTATTAATAGTTCCTTTTCCAAGATATTTTTCTAAAATATTTACGTGATCACTAACTCCAAATCCATCTGTTTCTCCGAGGTTGAGTCATTGCATTACATATATACATAACTCTTGCTTTAGACTTATTAATAGCTTCTACAACATCTTTACAAATTAAATGTGGTAATATACTTGTATAAAGGCTACCCATGCTAATAATTACTAAATCCGCTTCTTTTATAGAATTAAATACTTCAGGAAAAATAGTTGGTTCTTCCTTATAAAAAATTCTTTTATATGTCTTGTTAGCTAGTGTAATTTCTTCTTCACCTTCTATTATTTCTCCATCCTCTGTTTCTCCCATTAAAGTTAAATTATCCTCTGATAGAGGAAGTACAGTATGTTCAACTCTTAATAATTTACTCAAGTATTCTATACTAGTTTTCAAACTTCCTGTTTTTTGATAAAGTGTAGTTAATATTAAATTTCCCATTGAATGTCCATTTAATTCACTATATGTATTCATTCTATATTCCATTATATCTTTAATTTCATCAGGTAATGTAGATAAACTGCTTAAAACATGTCTTATATCTCCAACGCCAGGTGTTGAAAACTCCTTACGAAGTCTACCTGTGCTTCTACCATTATCTGAAACAGTTATAACAGCTGTTATATCAGCTGGGAAATACTTTAATCCTCTCAAAACAGTAGAGGTTCCTGTTCCTCCACCTAAAAGTACTATTTTTCTTCTCTTCATGTCCTTTTCCTCCTGTTTTAATCTTTTTGATTTTTAAATATTTTTTATTTTTTCTACTAGTTGCATTAAATTTTCAACTTCTTCTATACGAAAATTCACTTCTTTATCAGCATATTTACCATTTTGTCTTCTTATTCTATACACCATTTGTGGATTTCTACTACATAGTGAAATTAAATCTTCTGGTTTATCATCAATAAATATACATTTTGAATAATCCAATGGCATTTTACCTTTCATTGTAGTTGTTTCAAATACTCCGTCAACATATTTTAATATACCAGACCCAGCTAATTTAATTGATTGATAGCTTAAACCACTTTCACTATATGTTAATATATATACCTTATGTTTTTCTTGTTTTAAATATTTTAAAAATGGAATTGCATCATCATAAAGGTATTTTTCTCCTTCAAGCATTAATTCGTTTACAATTTCCATAGCTTTATTTTCATCATAATTATACTTATCAGTCTTTGAAAAATATTCTATTAATTCATAAGTATCGTAAATCTTATCTTTTCCTCTTGAAAACTTATCTTTAAGATTATCTAGAATCTCGTTATAGTTTTTGCCAGATGATTCAGCAATAAAATTGGCAAGTTCAGATAATATGTTTTTTACTAAAATTTCTGTTCTATATAAAGTATGATCAAAGTCAATAAAAAAGTTCAATTTATTTCCCCCTAAAATATACTGCATCAAATATTATCACAATTAGATTTTGAAGTCAAATTTTGAAGACTCCTCTCTGCTAGCATTTTATACTTTAATTTTTTATCTTTTATCTTAATATCTGATAGCTCTGGTAAAATCCCAAAATTTGCATTCATCGGTTCAAATTTATTGTTTGGAGTAGATATATATTTTGCTAAAGATCCTATCATAGTATATTCAGAAAATGTTATCTTGTTTATTTTCTCTCCATTTAATATTTTTTTGTATCTTGCAGCAGCATTTATTCCTGAAATTAATCCAGAAGATATTGATTCAACATATCCTTCAACTCCTGTTATTTGTCCTGCAAAATAAATATTTTTTTCTTTTTTAAAATTATATGTTTCATCTAATAATTTACTAGAATTTATATAAGTATTTCTATGCATTACTCCATATTTTGTAAATTCTGCATTTTCAAGTCCTGGTATTTTTGAAAAGACTCTTTTTTGTTCTCCATATTTTAAATTTGTTTGAAAGCCAACCATATTATATATACTTGCCTTATAATCATCTTGTCTTAATTGTACCAAAGCATAAGGTCTTTTTGCATATCTTGGATCATCAAAGCCTACTGGTTTTAATGGACCAAAACGTAATGTATCTATTCCTCTTTTTGCCATTATTTCAATTGGCATACAACCTTCAAAAATTTCTTTTTTTTCAAAATCATGTAAGGTAACAACCTCAGCGTCTATAAGTTCATTATAAAAGTTTTCATATTCCTCTTTTGTCATGGGTAAATTTATGTAGCTCATATCTTGTTTTTCTAATCTTCTTTTCCATTCTTCAATTGTTTCCTCTTTTTTCTTTTCTTGTTCATATCTATTACCATAAAAAGCGATATCGAAGTTTACACTATCTTTTAAAATTATAGGAGCTGCCGCATCATAAAAAGCTAGTCCTTTATCTCCAGTAAGTTCTATAATTTCTTTAGTTAATTTTTCTGATGTAAGTGGACCTGTTGCAATAATTACAATTCCTTCTTTTGCTATATCTTTAAGATGAATTTCGTCACCAACCTCACTATGTATAATTTCTATTAGCTGATTTTTTTCAATCTCTTTTGTTACCTTTTGTGAAAAGTTTTCCCTATCAACTGCTAAGGCTTGTCCAGATGGTACTCTTGTTTCATCTGCTATTCTAATTAATAAAGAATCAAGTTTCCTTAATTCTTCTTTCAAAAGTCCACATGCATTTGTAATTAAATTTGATTTAAAAGAATTGCTACATACTATCTCTGCTAAGTTGTTATTATGATGTGCTGGTGAAAATTTTTTTGGTTTCATTTCATATAATTTAACTTTTATATTATTCCTAGCAATTTGGTTAGCTGCTTCTGTTCCAGCTAGTCCCCCTCCTATTATTGTTATATAATCTTTCATATTTTTTAATTTTACTTTTACCTTTCTTTTTTCATAAAATTTTTCATATCTTCTGGAATCTTACTTTCAAATGATATTATTTTTTTTGTAATTGGGTGTTCAAATTTAACTTTATTGCTATGTAGAGCCTGTCTCGTAATTATTGGTGATTTTTTACCATACAAAGTATCTCCTATTAATGGATGTCCTATATATGCCATATGCACTCTAATTTGATGTGTCCTTCCTGTTTCTAATTTGCACTTTACTAAACTATATGTTTCAAATTCTTTTATTACTTCATAATGAGTTATTGCTATTTTTCCGTTTTTTTTATCTACACATCTTTCAATTATGCTTCCCTCTTTCCTAGCTATTGGTAAAGAGATTGTATCTTCTTTTTCGTTAAATTTTCCTTCTGCCAAACACAAATATTCTTTTTCAAATGTCTTTCTTTCCATCTGTTTGATCAAATTCTCTTGTATATATTCACTTTTAGCAAAAATAACTATTCCTGTTGTTCCCAAATCTAATCTGTTTACAGGTCTAATTTTTTTGTTAATATTATTTATATCAAAATAATATTTAACTCCATTTGATAAAGAGTCTTTAAAATGAATAGCAGATGGATGTATTGCAATATTTGCTGGTTTATTTATTACTAGCATCCATTCATCTTCATATATTATATCTAAATCCATTTTTACAGGAATAATATCATTTTCTTCTTCAAAATTTAAATCTATTTCTATTTCATCATTTTCTTTCGTTAAACTTCTCGTATCACACAAATTTCCATTTATAGTTATTTTTTTGTTTTTTATGATTTTACTTAAAAGTCTAGTAGATATTTCAAAATGATTCTTTAATATTTCATTTATGCTTTTACCTAAATCTTGCTTTTCTATTTTATATTTTATTTTCACATTAATCTCCAATATTTTTTATTAATCGATTATACTACATTTATTATATCTTTACAATAATTTTAAATAGGCTGGAATTTCCAGCCTATTTAAGCGTATGCTATCGTTCGTATCTGTGGTCACAATTCCGATCACATTTCGAACAATCACCACCGCAGCAAGGGCATCGTTCTTTGCAGTCATCGCACTCTCTTTGAGGTATTTGACACAAAAATGGACAATTCCTCATGTCAAAATCAGGATCATCACATCTATGTATTGACTTACAGAGATCAGAACTAATAATTTTGTTCACTAAAACCCCTCCTGTTTCTTGCTCAATCGCAAGTTAGTAATATTATTTTACTATAATTTATATATTATGTCAATCCATTAAGTTTTCTAAAATAAATAAAGAGACTGGTGATTCCAGTCTCTTTGGGATTACAATCTCTCAGGGTCGTCTCTGTTTCCACAATCCAAGTTGCACTTAGAACAATCTCCATGGCAGCAAGGGCATTTTTCCTTGCACTTGTTGCAGTCGCTGATTTTGGTCGGGCAACCGTATGGGCAATGGGTGCATTTTTCTTCATCCTTGCACTCATTGTACGGAATAGTCCTTTCCGTCATAATAATCCCTCCTATTTCTTGCGTATTTGCAAGTTTATGTATAATATTTTACTATAATTTACATAATATGTCAAATATAAATCATAACCACCCGTAAAACGGGTGGTTTGCTCTTAGCCTAGAAGGCTATTGTACTGGCACTTCTAGGCTTAAG
>CANRPS010000026.1 GCA_947632585.1 uncultured Clostridia bacterium | reverse complement strand
GGAAGAAATGCGGTTGGCAAACCATTCAAGAAGGCTTAAGCCTAGAAGTGCCAGTACAATAGCCTTCTAGGCTAAGAGCAAACCACCCGTTTTACGGGTGGTTATGATTTAGCAAAAAATAACATTAAAATTATAAAAACATATAATAACATAAAAGAAAAAGGATGTAAAAATGAAATCTTTAAAAAATATAAATATATTATTAATAATATCTATTTATTTGTATGTAGTAATACAATTGGTTTTAAATGATAAAGTTTATTATAGTAATATAATAAACATATTTTTTTGGCTGGGCGTTTTAATTTATTTTATACTAGACATTAAGAAAAACTATATAAGATTTTGCAAAAACACGAAATATTTTATAGTCATGGTAATACTATCATCTATTTATACTATTATATATTTTTATATTGGATTTATTGTGGGTTTTTCAAAGAGCCCATATAATCATGAATTATTCACAATTATAAAAAATGTAATATTAAAAATAATACCTATTATTGGAATTGAAATAACGAGAAATGTAATAGCAACTAAAAATAAGAAAAATAATGTTTTATTAGTTATATTAACTACAATTTTAATATTTTCAGAAATTAATTATGATGTTTTTATAGATTTATTTACAAATAAAGAAGAACTATTTAAATATACTTGTTCTACAATAATACCAATAGTTGTAAACAATATATTATATACATATTTAAGTATAAATGGATCATATATATTAGTATTAATTTATAGATTCTACAAAGAAATAACAATTATTATGCTACCAATTTTACCAAATATTAATTGGTTTCTATCAGGTACTCTAAATATGTTTTCAGCCATTATAATATACATAGTATTTAAATATAAATTTATAAAAAAGATAACCTATGTTAAAAATAAAAAACAAATAATTTTTGAACAAGTTAGCTATTTAATTACAATTAGTATAGGTATAATTTTAACTTGTTTTATGTTGGGAATGTATAAATATGAACTAATTGCAATTGTATCAGATAGTATGACACCTTCATTTAGTAGAGGAGATGTTGTTATATTTAAAAAGCTGAAAGAACAAGAACTAAGCAAACTTAATAGAAATGATATTATAGTTTATAACTATGAAAGTAAAACTATAGTACATAGGATTGTAAAAAAAACAACAGAAAAAAATGCTATATTGTACAAAACAAAAGGAGATAAAAACAATTTTCCGGATATGAAACTAGTTAAAACAGAACAGATAAGAGGAATGTACGTATTTCATATTAAATATATAGGATATCCATCAATATGGTTATATGAATATTTTAATAAATAAAAATAATGAAAATAGGAGACTAAGCCATATGAAAAAAACAATGAAATCAATTATAATTATCATGATTATGATTGCAATAGGAGTTGGATTTATAATATATGGAATAAATATAGATAAAAATGTAATATCAGTATATGACTATAAAATAGATAAAAATGATAATTATGAAGTTATACTTAAACCAAATAACTTCTATTTAACTAATACACTTCCACAAGGAAAGTATTATGTTTCAAATTCAATAGAAACTTATAAAATAAAATTTAAATATTTTTTTGAAGGAAATCGAGAAACAAATATAAACTATAATTACAATGTTACAGCAAATTTAATTGGAGTAGTAGAAAGTGAAGAAGGAGAGGAAAAAGAAGTGTGGAATAGGGATTTTATACTTTTAAGTAATAATGAAAAAAGACAAGAAAATATAAGAGAATTATATATAGAGAGTCCAATTGATATAGATTATGAATATTATAATAAACTTGCTCGTTCATATGAAAAAAATTATGGAATTGTAATAAATAGTGTTTTAAAAGTATGTTTTAATATTTCATATTTAATAAACTTTAGTGATATTGATATAGATGATGAATTAATAAAAGATCACATAGAATTAGAAATTCCCATTAATAATTCTATAAGTGAGGTTAAAGAGAACTTTGAAAAAAATATATCAAACGAAATTTTTCCCAAAACAAATAAACTAGTAACATTTGAAAAGAATTTTTATATAATTGGAGGAAGTTTAATAAATATAATTACAATTTTGTTTATATTTATAAAAAAAATAAATAAAAAAATATTTAAGGACGAGTATTTTAAAAAGTTAAAATATATATTAAAGTATTATAAAGATTTAATTGTTACAATAGTAAGTCCACTTGATTTAGATAATTTCAAAGTTATAAAAGTTTCTGTGATGGAGGATTTAATTAATGTTGCAGAACAGACAAGAAATAATATTCTTTACTATAATGATTCAGATAAAAAAAACAATTATTTTTATGTAATCCTTGATAATTATATATATAGCTATGAATTGACTCAAGAACATACAAAATAAAAATATTTACAAAAGACAAAATATTTGGTATTATCTATAAATAAGGGGGATAATACAATGAAGAAATTTATGGGTGTAATCTGTGTTTTAGCAGGATTATTAATTTTATTAGGAATAGGTGTAAGCCAAATAGGAGATAAGGACAAAACAGAAAATATAAGTAAAAATGAAACAAATATTGTTGTATCAAGTCAAAAGAAAATAGATATAACAAAGCTTAGTTTTAAAGAAAACGAAATACAACTTGATGTAAAAGAAACAAAGGACATTTTGTTGGTGATTGAACCTGTAGAAGCAAATATAGAAAATTTAAAATTTACTAGTACAAATAATGATATAATAAAAATTCAAAAAAATATTGGAAAAAGCGATGATAAAGAAGTTTATGCAACTATAACACCAAATGCAGAGGGAGAATGTGAAGTTTATGCTTCTTCAAATGAAATTCAAAGCAATAAAATAAAAATTATAGTTATTGATAATGAGCGTATAGAAAGAGAGAAGAAAGCAGCTGAAGAAGAGAAAAAAAGACAAGAGGCAGAAGAACAAGCTAAAAGAGAAGCGGAACAAAAAGCAGCTGAGGAAGAAAGAAAGAGACAAGAAGCTGCAGAACAAGCTAAAAAGGCAGAAGAAGAGAAAAAAGCATCACAAAAACAAAGTTCTTCTAGTTCAAATCCTCAAAAAGAAACAGGTTCATCTACAAGTAATAGTAGAACAGTATATAGGACTCCTACTGGAAAAAGGTATCATTATTTATCAACTTGTGGTGGAAAAAATTCTACAGCGACAACATTGAGTGCTGCAATTGCTGCAGGACTAACTCCTTGCCAAAAGTGTGCTAATTAAGAAAAATAGAAGGAGAAATATAAAATGGAACTAATAAAAGTAGGGAAACAAACTTACTATATAAAAAATCCTACAAACATAGGAATATATAAAATAGATGAAGAAAATGTTTATTTAATAGATTCGGGAAATGATAAAGATGCTGGAAAGAAAATATTAAATATTATAAATGAACAAGGTTGGAAAGTTAAAGGAATAATCTCAACACATTCACATGCAGATCACATAGGAGGAAATAAAGTTATCCAAGACAGGACAGGCTGTAAAATATTTTGCTATAAAATAGAGGAAAGTTTTACAAAAAATCCTATTCTTGAACCAGCTTTTTTATATGGAGGATATCCATTTAAAGATTTAAAAAATAAATTCTTACTTGCTAAAGAATCTGAAGTTGTATCAATAGAAAATAATTTACCAGAAGGATTAGAATACTTTGAATTAAAGGGACATTTTTTTGATATGATTGGTATAAAAACAAGTGATAATATATACTTTTTAGGAGATAGCATAGTAAGCACAGATACAATAAATAAATACAATATATTTTTTCTTTATGATATAAAAGAGTTTTTAAATACTTTAGACTACTTAGAAAAATTACAAGGTGATTTATATATTCCATCTCATGTTAATGCAACAAAAGAAATCATTCCTATAATAAAGGCACATAGAGAAAAAATAGAAGAAATTATAAATAAAATTTGTAAATTTTGTGAACAGGAAAAAACTTTTGAAGAAATTTTACAATACATGTTTAATGAATATGAACTTATGATGAATAGTAATCAATATGTTTTAGTGGGAAGCACAATAAGATCATATTTATCATATCTATATGATGAACAAAAATTAAGCTATGAGTTTAAAGAAAATAAAATGTATTGGAAAAAGATTTAATAAAAAGAAGGTAAAATATGTATTACATTTATATGTTAAGATGTGAAGACAATTCAATCTATACCGGAATAACAACAGATATAAATAGAAGAGTAGAGGAACATTTGAGTAAAGATATGAAAAAGTGTGCTAAATATACAAAAAATCATACTATAAAAAAAGTAGAATCTGTGTGGCAAACTAACAATAGAGCTTTAGCTTCTAAACTAGAATATCACATAAAAAAATTAAGTAAATTAAAAAAAGAGGAGCTAATAAAAGAAAGAAAATTAAAAGATATACTAGATGAGAATATAGAGTATGAAAAATACACTTTAATTGATTTTTAGAATAAAAAGTGATATAATAAAATTATACTATTCGTGGGCACAGCGAATATAAAAAGAAATGTGCTAATCAGATAACCTTACCGAGACTTTGGAAAGGTGAATGATTGATGGGGGTAGAACATGGAGAATCGGAGCAGGAGCACGAAGAAATCATCCAGGTACCTGTACCAGAAGATTAGGCTCGTGTTCTGGGCCACGATGCTTGTCATCGTTGCCTTCATTGCGAGCGTGACGTTTGGTTTCCTTTGGGGAACTACGTACGAGCCTAAGAACTCGAAGGGAAAGATGGTAACCAGTGAGAACTTTGGCGTGTTCGTGACGACCGATGTCAATGAGTACATGGAATGCTTGGAGCTTATCGGCTTCAGTGGTTATCCAATCATTGACATTGATGTGACCTCTACTACCCGGTGGGGCAAAGAAGTAACCAAATTTGTGGTTACCTACGAAATGTTCGCAGGTTTTAACTTCGATGACACCACCAACATTCCCCTGGAAGAAGAGCCTCCGGCTCTTCCTCTAGGGGAATCATTTTTTTTACATATAAAATTTATTCAACAGTTACAGATTTGGCTAAATTTCTAGGTTTATCTACATCTAATCCTTTTTCTTTTGAAACATAATATGCGATTAATTGAAGCGGTATAATTGTTAAAATAGGTGATAAATTAGTCATAATATCAGGAAGAATTATCTTATGAGTAAAAATTGATAAATCAATTTTTTTAGAAATAGATTCAGTTACAACTATAGTAGTAACAGCTCCACGAGTGATAACTTCTTCTATATTACTTAAAGTTTTTTTAACTAAATTTTCATCAGTCATAATCCCTATTACATTAATTCCTTTTTCAATTAAAGCAATAGTACCATGTTTTAATTCTCCAGCTGCATAACTTTCAGAATGAATATAAGAAATTTCTTTTAATTTTAAAGAAGCTTCTTGAGATGTAGCATAATCAATACCTCTACCTAAATAAAATACATCATTTTCTTTAAACAAACTTTCTACAATAGGCTTTAAATTATTTGTGTCTTTTAAAACTAATTCAACTTTTCTTGGAATATCAAGTAAATCCTTTTTTAACTCCTCTAATTTAGAAATATCATATCTTTCTAAAACTTCTGCAAAATAAATAATAAGCAATATAAAAAGTGTGGTTTGGGAAGTATATGCTTTAGTAGAAGCAACTGCTATTTCGGGACCAGCATGAGTATATAAAGCATAATCTGCTTCTCTTGAAATAGAACTACCCATAACATTAGTTATAGCTATTGTCTTAGCTCCATGTTCTTTAGAAATCTTAAGAGCCGCCAATGTATCAGCTGTTTCGCCAGATTGACTAATAAAAATACATAAAGTTTTATCATCAATTAAAGGATTTCTATATCTAAATTCAGAAGCAATATCAACCTGTACATGAATCTTGCATAAATCTTCTAATGTATTTTTAACGGCCAAACCTGTGTGCATAGCTGTACCGCAGGCTACTATATAGATTTGTTTTAAAGTACTTAAATATTCTTTAGTAAAGTTTAATTCACTAAAATCACATTTTGGTTTATCTAATCTAGAACCTATAGTTTCACGAATAGCAGTAGGTTGTTCCATAATTTCTTTTAACATATAATCACTATAACCAGCTTTATCAGCAGCCATAGCATCCCAAGTAATAGTAGTTGATTCTTTTGAAATTTCATTTAAATTTTTATCATAAAATTTTAAATCATCTCTAGAAAGGACTACATATTCAAAATTATCTAATAAATAAAAATCTTTAGTATAACTTAAAATAGCAGGAATATCTGATGCAATATAATTTTCATGAGTGCCTTTACCTATGACTAAAGGACTATCTTTTCTTACAACAATCATATTATTAGGAATATAAGTAGAAAGTACTTCTAAAGCAAAACTTCCAATAAGTTTATTACAAGCACTATTTACAGCTCTTAAAACCTTATAATCATCATCTTTTTTATCATTTTTATAATAATAATCAATTAAATTAGGAATTACTTCTGTGTCTGTTTCAGAAATGAAATTATATCCATTTTTTTCTAAGAATTCTTTTAATTCTATATAATTTTCTATAATACCATTATGAACTACTGAAAAATGTTTAGAGTTATCCATATGAGGATGAGAATTTATCCTAGAAGGTATTCCATGAGTTGCCCATCTGGTATGAGCAATACCAATAGAACCTTCTAATTCTTTAGTTTCATCTAAATTATAAAGATTTTCAACAAATCCTTTATCTTTAACAACTTTGATTTCGTTTTTTTCAATAGTTGCAATTCCAGCAGAGTCATAACCTCTATATTCTAATTTTGAAAGCCCAGCCAAAAGAATAGGGCTAGCTTTTTGCTTTCCTATGTATCCAACAATTCCACACATAAAAATCTCTCCTTAAAAAATATTTAAATGGAATTGAAAGTAAATTACTTTAGTTTAATATCTGTTATAATGTCACCATTATTTTTTTATTAAACTTATGGTAAAGTATAATACCAATAGGGTATCCGCCGAATATTTCGATAAACCCTATACCTCGTCAACATAAACCTATGTCCTGGCGCTTAAAATAAAACTCCTTTCATTAAAGTTTTTTTACTTTCAATCTTACATTAGTATATTACCTTAATATACAAAATGTTTCAAGTATTTTTATTAAAAATTAGGAAAAAGTGTTTTCAAAAGGCACAAATATTGCTATAATAACAATATAAATAAAATAAAGGGGAATATAAAAATGGGAAAAATAGATGTACTAATTAGCGAAAAACAAATTGAAAGTAGAATAGCTAAATTAGCAGACGAAATTATGCAAGATTATAAGGGTAAAGAAATAGTATTTTTAGGAATTTTAAAAGGATCAATTGTATTTATGACTGATTTAGCAAAAAAAATAAAAAATGATATTGAGTTTGAATTTATGCAATTACAAAGTTATGAAGGAGAGAATAGTACAGGAAAAATAGAAGTTAAACAAGATATAACAGGAAGAATTGAGGGAAAAGATGTAATAATAATAGAAGATATTGTAGATACTGGAAGAACTTTAGAATTTTTATTACAATATTTAGAAAAATTTAAGCCGAATTCTATAAAAACATGTACATTATTAAGCAAACCTTCAAGAAGAGAAATAGAAGTACCTATAGATTACACTGGTTTTACAATAGAAAATGAGTTTGTGATTGGGTATGGAATGGATTATAACCAAAAATATAGAAATTTACCATATATAGGAAGATGGAGAGAGAATGTTTAATATTGAAGAAGAGTTAAAAAAACTACCTAAACTACCAGGTGTTTATATAATGAAGGATAAGGATGACAATATTATTTATGTAGGCAAAGCTATTAATTTAAAAAATAGAGTAAGTTCATATTTTAGAAAAACAAATAAAACTGATAGAATATTAAAGATGGTCTCATTAATAGATCATTTTGAATATATTGTTGTAAGTAATGAAGCAGAAGCTCTAATATTAGAATGCAATTTAATAAAAAAGAATAGACCTAAATATAATGTTTTATTAAAAGATGATAAAACATATCCATATATAAAAATAGATGTAAAATCTGATTTTCCCAATGTAGTAATAACAAGAAGATATATAAATGACGGGTCAAAATATTTTGGACCATATGCAAATCCTGGAAGTGCAAAAGAAATGGTGGATTTTATTAAACAAAAATATAAGATAAGACAATGTAAAAATTTCAAATCAAATACAAGAGAATGTTTAAATTATCATATAAAAAGATGTTTAGCTCCTTGTACTGGAAAAATTAGTAAAGAAGACTATAGAAAACAAATTAATGAAATAATAGATTTATTAGATGGTAAAACAGATAAAATTTTAAAGGATTTAGAAAAACAAATGCAGGAGAATTCTAAAAATTTAAATTTTGAAGAAGCAGCATATATAAGAGATAGAATGATTGCAATAAAAACAGCTTCTCAAGAACAAAAAGTTTCTAATATTTCGGAAAATAATATTGATGTGATAGGAATGGCTCGCTCAGATATGGAAGTATGTATAGAAATATTTTTTGTACGTGGAAGCAAAATGATAGGGCGTGAACACTACTTTTTCGATAATTTAAAAGATATGGAAAATAGCGAAATTATATCAGGTTTTATAAAACAATATTATATAGATAATTTAAATATCCCCAATAAAATAATGATAAGAGAAGAGTTAGAAGATGAAGATGCTATAGAAAAATGGTTATCATCAAAAACTAACCATAAAGTTATATTATACAATCCTAAAAAAGGTGGTAAATTACGATTTGTAGAGATGGCAGAAAAAAATAGTAAAGTAACCTTAGACAATAAAGAAAAAAATCAAAATTTAATTTTATTGGAATTAAAAGAAAAACTAAATATGGAAAAACTTCCTAGGAAAATAGAAACTTATGATATATCAAATATATCAGGAGAATTTATGGTTGCAGCAATGTGTGTTATGGAAGATGGAGTGATTAAGAAAAACTTATCTAGAAGGTTTAAAATAAAAACTATTTTAGGACAAGATGATCCTAAATGTATGGAAGAAGTGGTTACAAGAAGATTGGCTCACTCTGTAGAAAATGAAAATGATAAGGGATTCGGCAAAATACCAGATGCAATTTTTACAGATGGAGGAATTACTCAAATTAGAGCTGTAAGACGAGCTATCGATAAATATGGAATGAATATAAAAATTTTTGGTATGGTAAAAAATGATAAACATCAAACATCAATGTTAATAGACGAGAACAGAAATGAAATAGAAATTTCAGAAAATCTATTTAATTTAATAACACAATTTCAAAATGTAGTTCATGATACGGCAATTACTTATCATAGAAAATTAAGAGATAAAAGTTTAACAAATTCAGAATTAGATAATATTAAAGGAATCGGAGAAACCAAGAAGAAAGAACTTTTAAAATATTTTGGAAGTGTAGAAAAAATAAAAAATGCAAAAATAGAAGAATTAAGCAAAGTAAAGGGAATTAATATAAAATTAGCAGAAGAGATAAAAAAAAGATTATAAAAAAAGAGCAACCTTCGGATAGAACATCCTTAGGTTGTCTCTTTTTAGGAACTCTACTATGAATGAATCACGCTCCTCACAGCAGTTTCCGAGCTTTCCTTGGCGGTTTCGCAAAGCTTCGCTAAGAAACCAGTCGACACCAAGTTTTGTACGATGCTTCTAGGCAGACGCACGTTCAAAACGAGGTTTCCAGTTTTTGTGTCTTTTAAGGTAAGGTACTGATACCCACCGAAAAACACACCGGCAAAGGAAGATACCAATTCAGGGTCTTTACAATAAAGAAACGCTTGAGAGTTATTACCCCCATAGAGTTTCTCCACGTTGGTGAAACGTAAAGTTCCACCAGACCTTTCAATGGTAAACCGACGCCAAATAACCGGAATGCCGAGCTTACTCAGGGTGAAGTATTTTGCGATAACAGCATCGTCTTTGCTTTCGGGGATTGCCAAAGTACTCTTCAATTTTTCTCCGATCAGGATTATTAGTCCTACCACAAGGGTAACGAAGAAAAGGAATGGAGATGTACAAAAGCTTAGCACGAGAGAGCAGACGAACCAGAAAAGCTTCATCGGTCGGAAAGAGTTACGCCACATCTCATTGCCCACGATTCCCGCGATGAGAGGCACAATCCCAACAAGGAGATTGAGCACCCCAAAGGGGTAGTTGGGCAGCAAGATGAGAGTCACGATGAGACCAATCACAGACGCAACCTGTTTCGGGTGAAGTTTCTGAGCCATCAGAACCACCTTTTTCAGAATTGAATCATCATTGGAGGAATCAGTGATGTCATCGTCAGTGTCGTCGTCATCGTCGTAGTCATCACTATCATCATACTCATCGTCGTTGTAGTCGTCACCACCTTCAATGCTGTCGGAATCAGAGATTTCATCAGGAATCCAAGCCTCATCTTCAGAGGAAGAATCTTCCTCATCAGCTTCAGCGGCCCTTGAATCATTCTTAGATTCTTCAGATGCGGTTCTGGGATTATTGTCATACTCAGCTTCGGGCTGAAGCAAAAGCACAACGACTTCCCTAGGAAGCTTCCCAAGGAAGGACATGTCCCGCTTAATCTTGTCGATGGCAATCTTTCTCAGCTCCAGCGACTGCTGGAACATTTCGATTTTTGCCACCTTCGGGATTCCACGGGCCGTAAGAAAATCCCAGTTGTCTTCAGAAGCAGACTTAACCGCTCCTTCAACGATAGAGTTCCGGTGCTCATTATCCATTTGAGCACCTCCTTTCTGCATTTTTGTACTTTAATTATACCATATATTAAGCAATTAATCAAATATCTGTTTTGTTTGGCTCTTGAAATAAAAGAAAAATAATATTATAATATAACAAATAAAAAAGGAGATTCAATATGAAAATAAAAGAATTAAGATTATTAGATATATTAATAAAACAAGGTAATGATATAATATATGAAGGAAAGGTAGAAGATTTACCAGAAAATTTAAAAGAAAGAGAATATGAAAATATAAATTTTGATGGAACAAAAGTGATCATAGAAATATAAAACAAAGCAAAAATAAAGGAGATATTGTAAATATGGATTGGACTAAAGAGCAGAAAGATGCAATTTATAAGAATAATAGTAATATTTTAGTTGCAGCAGCTGCACGGAAGTGGAAAAACAGCAGTATTAGTTGAAAGAATAATAAATAAAATAATATATGAAAAAATAGATATAGACAGACTTTTAGTAGTAACTTTTACAAATGCTGCAGCATCAGAAATGAGAGAAAAAATATTAAATCAGATTTATAAAATATTAGATGATACAGAAAACAAATATGATGAACAAATATTAAATCATTTACAAAGACAAATAACATTATTAAATAAAGCCAATATTTGTACAATTGATTCTTTTTGCCTTGATGTTATAAAAAACAACTTTTTTGAAATAGAAATTTCACCAAATTTTAGAATAGCAGATACTGCTGAAATTGAATTGTTAAAAAAAGAAACACTAGAAAAATTATTTGAAGAGAAATATGAAAATAATGATACTGATTTCGAAAAACTAATCAAAACATATACTTCATATAGAGATGATACTCCATTAAAAGAATTAATTCTAAAAATTTATTCTTATATAAATTCTAATCCATTTCCTATGAAATGGTTGGATGAACAAGTTGAAAAATTTAATATTTCAAATGAAAATTCTGATTTTTCGGAAACAGAATGGGGTAAAATTTTGCTTGATGATATGAAAGAAGAAATAGAAGATGATATAAAAAAGTTAAAAGCAGAAAAAAGAAAATTATCTGTAGAACCAGAATTAATACAATATGAAAACACGCTAAATTCAGATATAGAACAATTAGAAACTATATATGGAAATTTAGATAAATGGGACAAAGCATGTATATTAGCTAATGATATTGATTTTTTAAAATGGCCAATATCTAGAAAAATACAAAAAGAAGAAAAAGAAAGAGCAAAAAATATAAGAGACAAAGTAAAGAAAAGTTTTATTTCTAAAAGAGATAAAATTTTTATATCAAATTCAAAAGAAACAAATTCAGACTTGAAAAATATGTATGAAACATTGACAAAACTAAAAAATTTGATAATAGAATTTGATAAAGAATTACAAAATAACAAACAAGAGAAAAATATAGTTGATTTTACAGATATAGAACACTTTGCATTAAAAATATTAGTAAAAAGTGAAAATGGAAAGATAATAGATACAGAGATTGCTAAAAAATATCAAGAGAAATTTATAGAAATTGCAATTGATGAATATCAAGATAGTAATTTGGTACAGGAATATATTTTAACATCAGTATCAAGAAAAAATAATATATTTATGGTGGGAGACGTAAAACAAAGTATTTATAAATTTAGGCAAGCAATGCCAGACCTATTTCTAGACAAATATGAGAATTATGGTGAAGAAACTTCAAATGAAAAAGGGTTAAAAATAAAACTTTTTAAAAATTTTAGAAGTAGAAAGAACATATTAGATTTTACAAACTTTATATTTCAAAATATTATGGGAAAAACTTTAGGAGAAATTGATTATACAGAAGAAGAGTATTTAAATTTAGGAGCAAATTATAAAAATACAAATCAAAATTTGATAACAGAAATAGATATATTAAATATAAGTAAACAAGAAGATACGGAAAAAAATACAGAAGCAAAAGAACAAGAAGAAGCTGAGGAAGAAAACATAGATGAAGAAACAGAAAAAGTAGAAGATATTGAACTGGAAGCAAAATATGTAGCAAAAAAAATTAGAGATTTAATAGATAGTAAATTTCAAATCTATGATAATAAAATAGAAAAGTTTAGAGATATAAAATATAAAGACATAGTAATTTTACTTCGTTATGGAAAAAACAAAGCAAATATATTTGAAAAAGAATTATTAAAGCAAAACATAAACGTATATTCAGACATTTCTTCTGAATATTTAGAATCATATGAGATAAGAGTAATAATAAATTTATTAAAAATAATAGACAATCCATATCAAGATATACCTCTCGTACATGTGATGTTATCGAGTATAGGGATGTTTACAAATGATGAATTGCTTGAGATAAGATTATCTGATCAATATGATGATTTTTATTCAGCACTTTTAAAGTCAAGGCTTATGGTAAGGAGTGATTTAAGAGAAAAAATACAGAGATTTTTAGATAAATTAGAAGACTTTAGAGAAAAAAATAATTATATGGATTTAGATGAATTAATATGGACTATTTATGAAGAAACTGGATTTTTGAATTATGTGGGATTAATGCAAAATGGTACTTTGCGAGTAACGAATTTAAGAATGCTCTTTGAAAGAGCGAAACAATATGAAACTGCATCTTTCAAAGGTTTGTTTAATTTTATAAATTTCATTGAAAATGTAAAATCAGGAAATAGTGATTTAGGAGCAGCAAAATTAATAGGCGAACATGAAGATGTAGTAAGAATAATGAGCATTCATAAAAGTAAGGGACTTGAATTTCCGATTGTTTTTTTATCTAATACAGGCTTTTCATTTAACCTAAGTGATTTAAAAGACAATATTTTATTACATCAAAATTTAGGTATAGGTGTAAAATATATAGACTATGAAAAACAAATAAAATATGATACATTAACCAAACTTGCATTAAGAGAAAAAATTTTGAAAGAAAATTTGTCAGAAGAAATGAGAATTTTGTATGTAGCTCTAACAAGAGCAAAAGAAAAATTATATATTACAGCTGTTCAAAAAGATTATGATAAAAAACAAAAAAGCATTCAAGAAATGGTAGATATATATAATTTGGAAAATAATAAGATAAATCCTATATTATTAAAAAAATATACTACATATATTGATTGGATTTCACTTGTATATTTATATAATAAAGAAGAATCTAAGAAAATAATGGAGTTAAATGTTATTCCAAAAGAAAATATTCTAAAAGAATTGAAAATAGAAAAAAAAGAAGATATAGATATATTTAAATTTTTAGAAGAGAATTCTAAAGAAGTAACAGAAGAGCAAATATTAAACTTAAAAAATGAATTAGAATTTACTTATAAATATAAAGAACTTGCAACAATTCCTAGCAAAACATCTGTTACAAACATTGTTCATAAAACTATAAATGTAGCAGGAGAAAAAATAAAAAAAGAAAATCAGACTCAAAAACCTAATACGGAAATAGATGAAGAAAAAATGATAGAATTTCCAAAACCGAAATTTTTAAAAAATGAAGAAGATGAAAAATTAACATCAGCTGAAAAAGGTACTTTAATTCACATTTGTATGAAAAATTTAAAAATAGGAAAAGATTATGATTTAAAAGACATAGAAAATCTAATAGATGATTTAGTATTAAGAAAAATTATAACTACTAAAGAAAAAGAAACTATTAATCCTAATCTAATTTGGAATTTCACAAAAAGTGAAATATGGGAGGAATTAAAACAAGCTAAAGAATATTATCAAGAAGAACCATTTTATATAAATATTCCTGCAAAAGATGTAATGGATGTAAAAGCAGAAGACAATATATTAGTACAAGGTATTATTGATTTATACTATATAAATAATAAAGATGAACTAATTCTTCTTGATTACAAAACAGATTATATAAAACAGGGTCAAGAAGACATATTAATAAACAGACATAAGGATCAACTTAATCTATACAAAGAAGCACTAGAAAATGCTTTGAACAAAAAAGTCTATAAGACTTATATTTATTCTACATCTTTAAGCAAAGCAATTGAAGTCAAATAAAGTATATTTTTACATTAAAAAGGAAAATAATATAGAGTGAAGATATAGAAGTAAAATTAGAGGATTAGAAAAAGAAAATAGCAAACTTTACAGAATTATAGATAAGTTTCATGAAAATATTGGTAAATTTATTAGTTGGATTTGTAAAAAATTCGATATGGGTGCAGAAAATAATTAATTAGAGATTTTGAAAAAGAAACTCATATCTTATTGGATGCAGAACAACAAATAAAACGAGAAGATAAAGAAAAAGATTTTGATTTAAGTTTTTATAAAATTGACTCCCCTTTAAAAATAAGGGGAGTATGATTTATTTTGTTAATAAAGAATGACATTCAATTGTTTTGTTATAATTTTTTTTAACTTCTTCTTCGGATAAACTTCTTCCATATACTCTAAAACAATATGCTGTTCCTTCTAAGTATCCTGATGCTCCTTGAAAACTTCCTTCTGGGAATGTATATCTTCCTATTTCTATATGTTTATTCTTAACTTCTTTTATTCTTTGTATAAAATTATTCCATACATTTGTGTTTTCCCTCTCTGGTGCAACTAATAAAGCATCTCCATTTAAATAGAATGAATTTACATTTTTATTTCCATCATAAGTTATTGTAATATATATTGTATTTCCATAAGCAATATTAACGTCATGCTCTTTAAAGTAAAATCTGTTCCAAGAACTAGATTTCCCTTCTTGATCATCACCGTTGGCTTCCTCCTAATCCATTAGGCGATCTTCTAAATGTATTACCAATTTGCCAATTAATTTGTGCAAACTCATTGTCATACTTTTCACCAACAAAATTAAGTAGACCATACCCTTTTTGTTCTTCATTTACAATTTGAAATAATCCACTTGCACCATCATGTATAAATTGACCTGTTCTAACAAAATCTGTTCCATCATCTAGCTTTTCATGTCCTGGTCCATTAAATATTCCATAAAATTCTAATGTAATTCCTCCATCAAACAATTTTTCTGGATTTTCTTTGAAAGGCAAAGCAATATAATCATTAATTCCATCAAAATTAAATGATGTATTTGTTAATCCACTTTTTTCATTATAGTCAAATCCATATAAATGTACTCCGTCTCCTAATACTTTTTCTAACTCTTCTTTTGTATTTGGAACGTCTCTATCTATTATTGATGAATCTAAATTAAATATAATATGATCTTTTACTTCCATTGTATCTGTTGCTGATAATGACATATAGTTATTTTCTTCTAACTTCACTATTTCTCCTGTTTCATAATTTAATATCCAACTATTTTCAGCTTTTCCATACCCTTCTAATTCTGTTCCCTTTTTTATATAATTCCATCCTGTTTCATAACTTTTATCATTTACCTTTATTATATGCCAATTTGATGAGTTTTCAAGATTCTTTGTATTTAATATCTCTCCTAATTTTTCTGAACTCACATTTCCAATATACTTTTCTAATTGTACTGATAATACATTTTGTTCTAAATATTCTCTCTCAGATGCTATATCATAATTTTTTACTGCTTTTTGTGATTGTGTTAATATTCCATTTTCTCCAATTAGCATTCCTATTGATACTCCTGCTAGGATTAACATTACTATTATGCTTATTACTAATGCAATTAGTGTAATACCTCTAATATTTCTATTCAATTTTTTCATAATTAAATCCTTTCTTTGTCCTTTGTTGTAGACATATATTTTCTAAAATTAAAAACAATTTTAAACATAAAAAAGACTATTTTTTCTTATGCATTTTTGACAATACAAAAATGCATGGGGAAAAATAGTCTTATACCTATATAAATGATTTATAAAATTAAAGCACGTAATGTATAACAATATTAATGCTTTCAGCGATTTTGTTCATCTCAAAATATATCCTTTGTTCTTTAATTTTTACATATATATTACAGCAGTTTACTATTTTTCTTGCAAAAGTTTTTGAATAATTGTAAAAAATTATTTTAATATTATTTATACATATTATAATGGCTATATAGCCAATAGTCAAGTACCCAATTAAAAATATATAATATTTTTATAAAAATTATAAAAGAGGTACTATATGGTTAGATTAAAAATAGAGAAAGGTGAATATTTATTTAAACTTGAAGATATTTTGAAACAAAGAAAAATTAGTATAAATAGGATAATGAGAGATACAAATACTGACTTTAAAGTCCTAAAAAGAATGATGACAGGAGAATTAGTTAGATTTGATATATTTGTAGTAGCAAGATTATGTGATTATCTAAATTGTAAAATTACAGATATTATCGAATATATCCCAATAAAAAATAAGTGAATTGAAATATGATTATTTAAAATATTTCAATTCACTTATTCTTATTTATTCTTCAAAATCCACTCATAAACTTCGCTTTCAGCAAGTTTTTTATTTTCTTTATCTTTCTAACTTGCCAATTGAAGTCAAATAAAGTATATTTTTACATTAAAATGTTATATAAAAAAAATAAAAATTTCGTAGAAGTAAATATTCTGCGAA
>CANRPS010000025.1 GCA_947632585.1 uncultured Clostridia bacterium | reverse complement strand
TTTTTAAGCATTTGTCTTGCAATTACTTCAATATGTTTATCATTTATATCAACACCTTGGTTTCTATAAACTTTTTGAACTTCAGTAGTTAAATATTCAAATACACCTTCTGGTCCTTTAACTGCTAATATATCTGCCGGATTTAATGAACCTTCTATTAATGGATCTCCTGGTTCTACTATATCTCCATCTTTAACTTTCATTTTTGGTCCAAATGGAATCGTATAAGTTTTAGAATCTTCTTTAGAAGTTATTATTACTTCCTTCTTCTTTTTAGTTTCTTTTACCTTAACTTTTCCAGCAATTTCAGTAATAATTGCTAATCCCTTTGGCTTACGAGCTTCAAATAATTCTTCTACTCTAGGAAGACCTTGTGTAATATCAGATCCTATAGCTCCACCAGCATGCTTTGTATTCATTGTAAGCTGTGTACCAGGTTCTCCAATTGATTGAGCTGCTACTATACCTATTGTTTCTCCAATTTCTACTTTAGTATGTCTTGCTAAACTCATACCATAACATTTTTGACAAACGCCATGTTTTGAATGACATCCAAGTACTGAACGAACCTCAACTCTTTCAATACCAGCATTTACTATTTCATCTGCCAATTCATCTGTAATCATAGTATTTGTATCTACTATAATTTCTTTTGTTTTTGGATTTACAATATCAGAAACTGGATATCTTCCAACCAATCTTTCTTGAATTGGTTCAATTAATTGATTTCCATCTTTAATATCATAAACAATTAAACCTTCATTAGAGCCACAATCTTGCTCTCTTACTATAATTTCTTGCGCAACATCTACTAATCTTCTAGTTAGATATCCAGAGTCTGCAGTTCTTAAAGCTGTATCAGATAAACCTTTACGAGCTTGATGTGAAGATATAAAGTATTCTAGAGTATCTAATCCTTCAGCGAAGCATGATTTAATTGGTATTTCGATAACTTTACCAGTAGTTCCTGCCATAAGTCCTCTCATACCAGCAGATTGTCTTAATTGGTTAATATTACCACGTGCACCAGATTCAACCATTAAGTTAATAGGATTTTGGGGTTCTAAATCATTTTCTAATGCTTTTCCTACTTCTATAGTTGCATTATTCCAAATATCAACAACTGCCTTAAATCTTTCATCTTCAGTAATTAAACCTCTTCTATATTGTTTTCTAATAGTTTCAATTTGTTCTTCAGCTTTAGCTAATATATTTTTCTTTTCTTTTGGAACTTTAACGTCATCCATAGAGTATGTAAGACCTGATTTAGTAGAATATTTAAATCCTTTTTCTTTTACATTATCAAGAACTTCAGCAGATTCAGATAAACCATGAATCTTAATACATCTATCAATAATGTTTCCTAATTTCTTTTTATCAACAGGGAAATTAATTTCATATTGGAACATTTCTTCAGGGTCTTCTCTATTTATATATCCTAAATCTTGTGGTATTCCTTCATTATATAAAATTCTTCCAACTGTTGTTTCTATTCTTCTAGATTTAAGTTCTCCATTTATATTTAATGTTCTTCTTACGAAAATTTTAGCATGCATTCCTACACCTTTATTTTCATATGCCATAATTGCTTCTTCTGGATCTTTAAAATATTTACCTTCTCCAAGTTCACCTTCAACTATCATTGTTAAATAATATCCACCAAATACCATATCTATTGTAGGTACAGTAACTGTTTTACCATCTTGTGGTTTTAGTAAGTTATTTGTAGAAAGCATTAAATATCTTGCTTCTGCTTGTGCTTCTGGAGATAATGGTAAATGGACTGCCATCTGGTCTCCATCAAAGTCAGCATTAAATGCTGTACAAACTAATGGATGAAGTTTTATTGCTCTACCTTCAACTAATACTGGTTCAAATGCTTGAATACCAAGTCTATGAAGTGTAGGTGCACGATTTAACATAACTGGATGGTCTTTGATAACATCTTCTAAAATTCCCCATACTTCAGGTTTTAATCTTTCAACCATACGTTTTGCATTTTTAATATTATGTGCTAATCCTCTTGCAACTAATTCTTTCATTACAAATGGCTTAAATAATTCAACTGCCATTTCTTTTGGAATACCACATTGATAAATCTTAAGTTCAGGTCCTACAACAATAACTGAACGTCCAGAATAGTCAACACGTTTTCCAAGTAAGTTTTGACGGAAACGTCCTTGTTTTCCCTTTAACATATCAGAAAGAGATTTTAAAGCTCTTCCTCCAGCACCTGTTACTGGTCTTCCACGTCTTGAATTATCGATAAGTGCATCTACAGATTCTTGTAGCATTCTTTTTTCATTTCTTACAATTATCTCAGGTGCTTCTAATTCTAATAATCTTTTTAATCTGTTATTTCTGTTAATAACACGTCTATATAAATCATTTAAGTCTGATGTAGCAAATCTACCACCATCTAATTGAACCATTGGTCTTAAATCAGGTGGAATTACAGGAACAACATTCATTATCATCCATTCAGGTCTGTTTCCTGAAATTTTAAATGATTCTACAGTATCTAGTCTCTTTACAATTTTAGCCTTTTTTTGTTCACTTGCATTTTGTAATTCTTTCCTCAATGATTTAGAAAGCTTATCTAAATCTATTTCTTCTAAAAGAGTTCTTAATGCTTCAGCACCCATACCTGCTTTAAAAGAATCTTTACCATATTTTTCTATAGCTTCATTATATTCTTTTTCTGTCAAGCATTGGCATTTTTCAAGTCCAGATGTTCCTTTATCTGTAACTATATATAAAGCAAAATATACAACTCTTTCTAGATTTCTTGGTGAGATATCTAACATTAATGCAATTCGACTTGGAATTCCCTTGAAGTACCAAATATGAGCTACTGGTGCTGCAAGTTCGATATGTCCCATTCTTTCACGTCTTACTTTAGATTTAGTTACTTCAACTCCGGCATCTATCACAAACTACACCTTTATATCTAACTCTTTTATATTTACCACAATGACATTCCCAATCTTTTGTTGGTCCAAATATCCTCTCACAAAATAGACCATCTCTTTCAGGTTTTAAGGTTCTGTAATTTATAGTCTCAGGTTTTTTTACTTCTCCCTTTGACCATTCTCTTATTTTCTCATCTGATGCAATACCTATTTTTATTTTGTTAAATGTTTCTAATTCTTCCATTTATTTTTAGTTTGCCCCTTTCTATTAACTTTTTTAGGTTTTTATATATCATCATCATCTCCAAAGATTATGTCTTCATTATCTTCATCATCCAAATATTGGAATAATTCATCATTATCTTCATCACTAAATTCTTCATCATCTTGCATAGTATCATATGAATCTGATTCTAAATCTGATTCTAATTCGTCATCAACATAAGATTCTGATAATTCATTGTCTAATAAAACATCTTCTTTTTCTCCGCTTACCATTTTTTTATGTTCTTCTATATTAAAATCTATTGCATCTTCTATATCTTCTTTTAATTCAAGTTCTTTATCATTATCATATAGTCTAACATCTAATCCTAATGATTGTAATTCTTTAACAAGAACCTTAAATCCTTCTGGAATTCCTGGTTCTGGTATATTTTCTCCTTTTACAATAGCTTCATATGTTTTTACACGTCCAACTACATCGTCTGATTTTACTGTTAACATTTCTTGTAATGTATATGCTGCACCATAAGCTTCTAATGCCCAAACTTCCATCTCTCCAAAACGTTGTCCACCAAATTGTGCTTTTCCTCCTAATGGTTGTTGTGTAACTAATGAATAAGGTCCTGTAGAACGAGCATGTATTTTATCATCAACTAGATGGTGTAATTTAAGCATATATTGAACACCAACAGTTACAGGTTTATCAAAAGGTTCTCCTGTTCTTCCATCATAAAGTATTGATTTTCCATCTGTTGATAATCCTGTCTCAGCAAGTAATTTTTCTATTTCTTCCTGATCTGCACCATCAAATACTGGCGTTGATATTTTCCATCCACGTTCTCTGGCTACCATTCCCAAATGAACCTCTAAAATTTGTCCTAAGTTCATACGAGAAGGTACACCTAATGGGTTAAGTAATATGTCTATTGGAGTTCCATCTGGCATAAATGGCATATCTTCTACTGGAAGTATTCTTGATACTACACCTTTATTTCCATGTCTTCCTGCCATTTTATCTCCAACTGATATTTTTCTTTTTGTTGCTATATAACATCTTATTACTTGTTGTACTCCTGGTGATAATTCATCTGAATTGTCTCTTGTAAATATTTTTACATCAACAATTGTTCCAGCTTCACCATGTGGTACACGAAGTGATGTATCTCTTACTTCTCTTGCTTTTTCTCCAAATATTGCACGTAATAATCTTTCTTCAGCAGTAAGTTCTGTTTCTCCTTTTGGAGTAACTTTTCCTACTAAAATATCTCCAGGTCTTACTTCTGCACCAATTCTTATAATTCCATTTTCATCTAAATCTTTTAAGCCATCATCACCAACGTTTGGAATATCTCTAGTTATTTCTTCAGCTCCTAATTTAGTATCCCTACATTCACACTCATATTCTTCAATATGGATAGATGTAAATACGTCTTCTTTAACTAGTCTTTCACTTAATGTAACAGCATCTTCGTAGTTATAACCTTCCCAAGTAGAAAATGCAACTAAAACATTTTTACCAAGTGCCATTTCTCCATTTTGTGTAGATGGTCCATCAGCAATTACTTGACCTTTTTTTATTTTTTCACCTTTTTTTACAATAGGTTTTTGGTTAATACATGTTCCACCATTAGTTCTCTTAAATTTGCGAAGTCTGTGTGTCATTGTTCCTTTAGTTTTATAATTAATTGTTATACTATCTGATGTTACTTTTTCTACAACACCATTATCTTCTGCTAAAACTAATATTCCAGAGTCTTTAGCTGCTCTATATTCAATACCTGTTCCAATCATAGGGCTTTCTGTAACCATTAAAGGAACAGCCTGTCTTTGCATGTTTGCACCCATTAAAGCACGTTTTGCATCATCATGTTCCAAAAATGGTATCATTGCTGCAGCTATTGATACTAATTGTTTTGGTGATACATCTATATATTGAACCTTATCTTTTTCTACCTCTATAATTTCATTTTTATGTCTTACTCTTACTTTTGAGTTTACAAATGTTCCATTTTTATTTAAAGGTTCTGATGCTTGAGCTATGTAGTATTTATCTTCCATATCTGCACTCATGTTTTCAACTATATCAGTTACTTTATGAGTTTTAGGATCTATTTTTCTATATGGTGTTTCAATAAATCCATATTCATTTATACTTGCAAAAGAAGAAAGTGCTGATATTAATCCAATGTTTGGTCCTTCTGGAGATTCTATTGGACACAATCTTCCATAGTGAGTATAGTGAACATCTCTAACTTCAAATCCTGCTCTTTCACGAGAAAGACCACCAGGTCCTAATGCAGATATTCTTCTTTTATGTGTTAATTCTGAAAGTGGATTTGTTTGATCCATAAATTGAGAAAGTTGTGAACTTCCAAAAAATTCTCTTATTGCAGCAGCTATTGGTTTTGGATTTATTAATGTTTGTGGTGTTACAACATCTAAGTCTTGAATTGTCATTCTTTCTCTGACTACTCTTTCTAATCTTGCTAAACCTATTCTAAATTGATTTTGTAGTAATTCACCAACACATCTAATTCTACGATTTGCTAAATGGTCTATATCATCTGTTTCAAATAAACCATTATAAACATTTAATAAATAACTAATAGATGCTATTATATCTTCTGTTGTAATATGTTTTGGAACAAGTTCATCATATCTTTCTTTTAAAGCTTTTTCCAAATTCTTTTTATCAGTATTTTCTACTATGTTTTGTAAAACTGCATAATTTACATATTCTTTAAAGTGTACCTTTTTCAAATCGACATCTGGTAGAGCTTTATAAATATTTACAGTTCCATTACCTATTATTCTTAATTTTTTTTCATTAAATTTAATATCTACTATGTTTATTCCTGAATTTTGAATTTCTTCTGCTACATCTTCAGTAATTGTTTCTCCTGCTTGAACAAAAACTTCTCCAGTTTCTTTATTTACAATATCATCAAATGCTATTTGACCTGTAATTCTTGAAGCTAAACTTAATTTTTGATTGAATTTATAACGTCCTACTTTGGCTAAATCATATCTTCTATTATCAAAAAACATACCATTAAATAAATTTCTAGCAGCTTCAACTGTAGGAAGTTCCCCTGGTCTTAATTTTTTGTATATTTCAATCATAGCCTCATCAGCATTTTTTATTGTATCCTTATTTATAGTTGTATTTATTAATGTTTCGTCTCCAAATAAATCTCTTATTTGGTCATCTGTTTCTAATCCTAATGTACGTAATAGTGTTGTAACTGGGACTTTTCTTGTCCTATCTACACGTACATAAAATACATCTGAACTATCTGTTTCATATTCTATCCAAGCACCTCTTAAAGGCATAACTGTAGAAGTATAATTTCTTTTACCAGTTTTTTGGTCAAAAGTAGATTCATAATAACATCCTGGTGAACGTACTAATTGACTTACAACAACTCTTTCAGCTCCATTTATAATAAAAGTACCACTATCTGTCATAAGAGGGAAATCACCTAAATAGATTTCTTGTTCTTTTATTTCACCTGTTTCACGATTGATTAAACGTACTTTAACATGTAATCTAGTCGCATATGTAGCATCTCTTTCTTTTGCCTCTTCTTGAGAATATTTAGTTTTGTCTTCTAAATAATAATCGAAAAATTCTAGAACCAAATTTCCTGAATAATCTTCAATTGGAGAAATGTCTCTTAAAACTTCTCCTAAGCCTTCTTCAACAAACCAATCATATGAATCTCTTTGAACTTTAATCAGATTTGGTATTTCAATAAAATCTCCTACTTTCGAAAAATCTTTTCTCGAAACTTTTTCGTATTTTATTTCTTTTAATTCCAAAAAAATCACCTCTAAAAAAAATTAAGCAGAATTAATATAATTTATTTCAAGAAAAAGTCCTTCTTAAACTTAATAAAAGTTTTAATTTAAAATTAAATAACGAATTTTTTAATTGCCTGCTCTCAATTAGAAAAATCCGTTCTTTTATTAATTTAATTCCTCTTTTTCTTTATAATTAAATTATTATTTTTGATTTAAAAATTTAAATAAATTTACAACATTCAAAATTATATCATATTAACAAGGTTTAGTCAAGCTTTTTTGTTTAAATAATTTTACATTTAAAATTTGGTAACCAACTATTTCTAATCAGTTACCAATAAAGTATTACATCCCCATATCTTTTAAAAACTTTTTGCCTTTTTTTATAAGCTTTTTTCTATCTTTATTTGTTATTCCATTATACATCATAAGTGCTCCAGCAGAGACTATTGTTCCTATCATTACACCTTTCATAAATTTCATATTTAAAATCCTCCTATTTTTTATTTTTCTATATTTCTATTATTTGTTTTTTTATTATTTATATACTCTTTTTTTAAAGAATATATTTCATGAATAGCTATTAATATTAAAAAAATTCCAAATGATTTTTTTAATATATTTACTGGTAATTTAATAGACAATTTAGCACCAATTATAGCTCCAATTATTCCCATAATAATTATAGGTATCGCTATTTTAAAATTTATAATCTTATTTTTTATATTAACTAATATTGTAGTAATACACGTAGGAATAAAAAAAATAAGATTAATTCCTTGAGCAATATGTTGATCTATTCCCGAAAATAAAGTTAATAGAAATATTAGAATTGTTCCGTCCACCCATTCCCATACTGCTAATAAATCCAGAGATTATACCAAATATAATTTCTTTCATACATCCTCCAATTTTTATCTAATAAAATGAATTGCTGCAAAAAGTAAAAATATTGTAAAACTTGCTTTTAATATAATATTAGGTATTTTAGGAAGCATTTTTGATCCAATAAAACCTCCAACAATACCTCCTATTGCCGAATATATTCCCACTTTCCAATTCAAATAATTAGCTTCAGCATAAAAGAAACTACTAGTAATTACCATAGGCAATATGCAAATAATTGATGTTGCTCTTGATTCTATAGGATTTAATTTTAATAAGTATAAAAATGAAGGAACTAATATCAATCCTCCACCTGTTGAAAATAATCCTGAAATTATTCCTGCAATTAACCCTATTATAATTTTTTTTAAATTTTCTTTCATAATAATTATTATTTCTTTTTTTTCAAAAAAAATTCCAATTAAAGAAATAAACATCCTTCAATTGGAATTTAAATAAAAATTCATCTTTTTATATTTTATCTATGTATTGTAAATACATCCTTATTTTCTCCACAAACTGGGCAAACCCAATTTTCTGGCAAGTCATCAAATTCTGTTCCAGGAGCAATTCCTTCTTTTTCATTTCCTGTTTTAGGATCATAAATATATTTACATACTACACATTCATATTTTGTTCCTTTTTCACTTTTTTCATTTAAGAAATTTCTGTATCCCAAAAATAATGCTGCTATTACCATAAGTAAAAATGATAAAGCTTTCCATATTCCACTATCTAGTAATATTACTGCAAATAGTCCTAAAGCTGCTGCAATCGCATATAATATAAATACAGCTTGTTTTTGAGAAAATCCTTTAGCAAGTAATCTATGATGTAAATGTCCTTTGTCTGCAACAAATATTGCTTTTATAGATTTTCCTTTTATCAATCTTCTAATTATAGCCCATAAAACATCAAATATAGGCAATCCTAGAGCAAGTATTGGAAGTGCTATAACAACTGCTGTATAAGTTTTAGCAACACCCAAAATAGAAACTACTGAAAGTATATATCCCAAAAAGTTTGAACCAGTATCTCCTATAAAAGTTTTTGCTGGAGCAAAATTAAAAGGTAAAAATCCTACCAACGCTCCTACTAGGGCTGTAATTAATAATATTGCAATCATTGGCGAATCATTAAGAGCAAATATTATTAATAAAGATAAACATGATATTAATGCAATTCCTGAAGATAATCCATCTAGTCCATCTATTAAATTTATAGCATTAGTAATTCCAACTATCCAAATAATTGTGACTATTATAGAAATTTCATTAGATAATCCTAAATTTGTAAAATATGGTATTTCTATATTACTAATTGTAGTTCCAAAGGCAACTGTAACAACTGCCGCAAGAACTTGTCCTATTAATTTTTGCCATGGTTTTAAAGTTTTAGTATCATCAAGTATTCCTGTAATTGCTATTACTAAAGCTCCAAGTCCAATTCCAATAAGTTTTTTAAAATATAAATTCGAATCAAATAAATTTATACTTTTTTCTATATGCATTACTGCTATTAAATATATACTTGCTATCGCAAATCCTGCAATTACCGCAACTCCTCCCAACTTAGGAAGAGTTTTTCTTCTCATGCGTCTGTCATCTTTTGGAATATCTATTGCTCCTATTTTTTCTGCAAGTTTTATAGAATATGGAGTTACCATAAATGTTACTATAAATGCTAATAGGAACGCTATTGCTATATTTCCCCACATAGCTAAAGACCTCCATATTATTTCATATTTTCCTTTTCAATTTTATCTATCATTTCAATTCTTTCTTGGTATCTTCCACCTTTAAATTCTGTTGCAAGCCACATTCTTATGATTTTTATTGTTTCTTCTTTAGAAGTATTGTCTCCACTTATAGTGATTACATTTACATTATCATCTGATTTAGCAAATCTTGCAGCTTCTTCATTTATAACTAATCCAGCTCTAACTCCTTTAAATTTATTTGCAACTATCGTAACACCATTTCCAGATCTACAAATTAAAATTCCTTTATCACATTGACCACTAGAAACTCTTTCTCCAACTGCTTTTGCATATATTGGATAATCTGTTCTCTCTTCTGAATATGAACCTACATCTTCATACTCAACACCTATTTCATTTAAATATTTTTTTATTTCTTCCTTTAGTTTATATCCTCCATGGTCACCACCAATTGCTATCATATTTTCCTCCTCTAATCTAATAATTTTAATTCTACATTATGAGCTTTATATTTGTCTGTTTTTTCATCTAATTTAAATTCAGTTAGGCTTCCACTTAAGCTTTCTTCATTTTGTTTTAAATCTGTTGTATAAAGTAAATTGATCTTATTTATTTCAATGTTATGTGTAACTATCTCTCTAAATACCTCTGCCATGTGTCTATCATCTTCACAAATAATAATCAATTGTGGTAAACTTTTAAAATTAGAATCCATAGGAACAAAATTATCATAAAAATCTTTATAATATTTCATTTTATCAATTAATTTTTGTTGCCAATCATCTTCTCTTCTTACCACTTCAAATATAAATTGTATCGATTTTTTTGCTTTAGTTAAAGTAACAGATCCTCCTGTAGGCTTAAATGTTTTTCCTAAAGTTTTTGCTTTAATTGGTAATTTAATAGTATAAGAATCAAATACTTTTACTTTATTTAAATAAGCTATTATTGTTTGATTTCCTGCTAAACGTTTTTTTATCATTGCAACAGGTTTAGTATTATCAGATGGTTGCCATTTACATTCAACGTCATCTCTTGTATCAAGTAAATATTTTCCCATTTTTTCCAAACAATATACTCTATAAATTCCCTTACCTTCATCAGAAGTAAAGTAATATCTAGTTAAAATTTTTGATTTTACTAAACTATCTAATTTATTGTTTAGTTTATCTTGTGAGCCTAAATCATATCCTTTTATTTTTAGCATTTGCATTAATTGTCTTGATGTAATAAATTCAAATTCATTTACTAAATATAAAATAGCAAAATGAATATCAGTAATATGTCCTAAATTTATTTTATGTACAATCTGGTTCATGGATACATATCCATCTTGACCATCAAATGTTTTTATTTCACCTTTCCTAATTGCGAATGGTGATACCTGTGCTTTAATTTGGTTATCTTCAACCATTTCATTTTCCTCCTATATTATATATATCGAATGTATTTTATCACTAAAAATCTTTGTTGTCTAGATAGAAATTAATAATTTAATAAATAAACCTAGCAATCATATCTGCTAGGTTTGTCTTTTAATTTTTTTGTTTTATTAAACTTTTTACTTCAGTTTCGTTTAAATATCTCCATTCTCCTAGTTGTAAATCTTTTACATTAATATTTCCTATTTTAGATCTATGTAGTGCTAAAACTTTTTTACCAATTGCATCACACATTTTTCTTATTTGTCTGTTTTTTCCTTCATGAATAGTAATCTGTATTCTTGAAATTCTATTTTTTTCATCAATTTTTAAGATTTTTACTTTTGCAGGTTTTGTCAAATAACCATCATCAATTTTTACACCTTTAGATAAGTGGATTACATCTTGATTACTAATTATTCCTTTTATAGTAACATTATATGTTTTTTCTATTTCATGTTTTGGATGTGTAAGTATATTTACAAATTCTCCATCATTTGTAAGTATTAGCGCTCCAGATGTGTACATATCAAGTCTTCCTACAGGGACTATTCTTTTATTTATTTTTATTAAATCTAAAACTTTGTCTCTCCCGAATTGTTCTTTGGCAGTTGTTACATATCCTATAGGTTTATTCAATAAAATATATATTTTTTCTTCATTTATTGAAACTTTTCTTCTATTATATATAACTTCATCTACATCAGGATCAATTTTTGTCCCAAGAATAGTAACAACCTTACCATTTACTAAAATTTCTCCATTTAAAATTAGTTCTTCACATTTTCTCCTAGAAGCAATTCCACTCGAGGCCAAAAATTTCTGTAATCTTATTTTTTCCATTTAAATTTCCTCTTTTTCTAGTTCTTTAATAATGTTTTCTAAATACTCTGGCATTTTAGCTTCCAAGCTTAAAACTTTGCCTGTTATTGGATGTTTAAATTCTAATTTAGCGGCATGAAGGCATTGTCCCTCAACCTGCCATTTATTCTTTCCACTTGAATAAACATCATCTCCAACAACAGGATAGCCAATATATGATAAATGTACTCTTATTTGGTGTGTCCTTCCTGTTTCTATATTTACTTGTAAAAGAGTATAATTACTTTTAAATCTTTTCAAAACTTTTATATGTGTTACTGCATTTTTTCCTTTTTTATTAACAGCCATTTTTTTCCTATCAGATGTGCTTCTTCCAATAGGCATATCAATAGTTGCTTCATTTTCTTTTACAATTCCTTTAACTAAAGCAATATATGTCTTTTTTATTTCATGATTTTTTAATTCATTGCTTAAATTAATATGTGCTTTGTCATTTTTAGCAACTATAATTGCACCAGAAGTATTTTTATCTAATCTATGGACAATCCCTGGCCTTAATTCCCCTCCTATTCCAGAAAGTGAATCTTTACATTTTGCCATAATAGCATTAACTAAGGTTCCATGAGTATTACCAACTGCTGGATGTACTACCATTCCCTTTGGCTTATTTATAACAATAATGTCATCATCTTCATAAATAACATCTAACTTAATATCTTCTGCTTGCAAGTCAATTTCTTTTATTTGAGGAATATTTATTTCTATCTCATCATTTAGTGTAACTTTATAAGAAGATTTTACTCTTTTTCCATTTACCTTTATTTCTCCATCACATATAAGTTTTTGAGCCATGCTTCTTGAAAGTTCTTTATTAATATCAGAAATATAAGAATCAAGTCTTTTATTAATAAATTCTTCATTTACTATTATTTTTTCCATCTTCATTATTTAACATCCTTTTATTTTTTCTTTCTTTTAAAAATTTCATTGAATCTTTGGTCAATATAACTGCCATTCCTATCCATGCAATATAAATATATATATATGATAAATTCAAATCTAAAAAATTTCCCAATTTTATAAATAATAAAACATTTTCTGCCCAAATTCTATCTATAACATTACCAATTGCTCCTGCTATTCCAAATGCTAAAATAATTTTCGTTCTTAATTTTATAAACATATTTTCTCTACTAATATATCTAATAATCATAAGAACAATTATTAATGATATAATAATATAATATTCATTTCCAAACCCTATTTTTTCACTTTTAGTTATAATTCCTTTTTTTAAGAAAATCCATTTTGTAAACTGATCTAAAATCAAAAGTATACTTATTATAATAATTAATAGTTTTCCCTCTTTATTTTTTTTATCTTTCATAAATTAAAAATCCTTTTTATTTTTCTATTATACATTTTACTATATTTTTTTAAATTTATCAATAAATGATACAAACTATATTTACAAATTCATAAGACAATCTATATATAATTTTATCTTTTTAGTAAAAGAAAATATTTACTTTATATTTTCTTTATGTTATAATCCATTAAAATTAAACTACTTTAGAAAGGAAGACTTTAAAAACATGGAACAAGATCAAAGTATAGCCCAAGATAAGGTTCTTATATTATATGTATTAAAAGCTTTTCAAAATGACATTACAGAAAGTGATCTATTTAAATTAATATACCCAGTTAATAGTATAAATTATTTTTATTTTAGACATATTTTAGCAGACCTTGTTTCTTCTAATCTTATTGGAACATATATTAAAGAAGAAGAAAGTAACACTGCTGAACCTGTATATAAAATAACTTCTGAAGGAATAAAATCTTTAGAATTGACAATAGATGTTTTACCAGGATTAATGAGATTAAATGCAGATACAACTCTTAAAAATGAATTAAATCATATTACAAGTGAAGAAGCCATTTCAACAGAATTTATTCCTGAAAATGAGCATTCATATATAGTTAAATGTAAAATCATGGAAAACAATAAGCCATTATTTGAAATTAGAACATTTGCTGGTTCAAGCGAACAAGCAAAATTAATCACAAATAACTGGCAAACTAATGCATACAATATTTATCCCAAAATGCTTGAACTCTTAACACAGAAAAATGAAAATAATAAAAATAAAAAAGTTTAGTGAAAAAATATTTCACTAAACTTTTTATATTATGGTAGCGAAGGGGAGATTCGAACTCTCGACACTTCGGGTATGAACCGAATGCTCTAGCCAACTGAGCTACTTCGCCATATCAACGTTAACTATTATAACTTTTTTTCAGCACTTTGTCAAGAGAATTAAATTTTTTTATTTTTTAAATGTATCAAACATTTAGTTTTCCCTTATTATTTAATAATTATTCTATTTTTTTCACATTTTTTTCTTATAAAAATATAATCTAATATCTAATTAATCTAGTACCAGACTAAAAAAAAATTAAAAAATTTATAAAAAAGCATTGACTTTAAAAAAATGAAATGATACAATGCTAGCAACAATGTTTAGGAGTATAAGAAAGTAATGAAATAAACTTAAAAGATCCTAACATTGCAACTACATAAAATGTAGTTGATTAATTAGTTTTTAATATTTAATTTTAAAAAGAATAAAAGGAGGTGAGTAAACGCCATCAGGGAGGGTTTAGTATATGAAACATAGTAAACATGCAGCAGTCAAAAAAATAAACAAAAAAACAAAAAGGATAATTATAATTATATCAATAATTGTAATCCTAATCGTTTCATTAATATGCTTTATATCATTACGAAATAAGAACAATAGCAAAAAAAATGAGCCAGTTGCTGAAAATATTGTTGAAGAAGAACCTACTAACGAAGTGACAGAACAAGTCCAAGAGTCTTTCGAAATGGTAGATACAAGCGATATGCCATCTACAAAAGGAGGATATGGTGTCCTTGGCAAGATAGTAGCTGAAAGAATAGGGCTAGATAATTATATCTTAAATAAAACCACCAACGCATCTTTAAACCTAGCTGTTACATGGTTTTGGGGTCCGGATGATAACAATAGAACAGTAAATGATCCACGGAAATACGTGTATAACTGGACATAACTATAAAAATAGAAACTTATTTGCAAGGATCAGAGAATTAGAAATAGGTGAAACATTTTACATAGTAAGTAAAGATGGAAGAAAAATAACCTATGAAGTAAAAAGCAAAACAACAGGCGTAGATCCAAATGATACATCTTGTATTGAACAAGATAATGATGGTATAAGAAAAGTAACCCTAATCACTTGTGACCCACGGCGGAATCACAAGATTTATTCTTAAAGCCGAAGAAAAAAGGTAATTAAAATTATCTAAGAATAACTAAACAATAAAGAAAAAAGAAAAGCGAAAGTGTAAAACACGATCGAAATTAAGGAGGAATTTTAAAATGAAAAAATCAATAGTAATGACATTAGTATTAGCATTAATAATATCATTATCATCAATGGTATTTGCAGCAGTAGAATTAGTACCAGTTACAGCAAGTGTAACATCAAGTGCAGAAGCAGGAGTAGCTAAAACTGGAGATATAGTTACTGTTACTGTATCTCTATTAAAAGATGGTGTTGCTCAAAATATAGACATGGCTGATTTAAATATAACATATAATGCTTCTGTATTAAAATATGTTGAAAAATCAGCAGGAGCTAAATATGAAACTGTTAGCAACGGAACAGTAAGTGCACAATATATGGGTGTTGGAAAAACATCTCTTACATTCCAATTTGAAGTTATTGGAGAAAAAGGAACTGAAAGTCCTGTAACTTTCGTACCAGTTCAATTAACATCAACAGGAGTTGAATATAAAGTTGAATCAGCTTCTACAACTATAAAAGTTGGACCAGTTGAAGAAGAACCTGGAATAGATGAACCAACAAATCCTGGAACAACTGAACCAGCAAATCCAGGAGAAAAAATACCTGAAGATTCTGGATCTAAAAAAGATGAAGTAGAACAAACAGGAAAACCATCAAAATTACCACAAACAGGAATTAATTATGTAGTAGTTGGTGGAGTTGTAGTTGCATTAATAGCAGTTGCAGCAGTAGCTAAAAAAATAAATGACTAATAAATGTTTTATAAAATATTATTATAAAATTATGTATCAATAATTTTACATATGAAAAGAAAAAAAACAAAAATTTAAGGAGGAAAATTAAGTGAAAGGAAATAAATTAATAGCAACTTCAATAGCTTCAATGATGTTAGTAGCTGGAATGGCTATGCCTAAAGCATTAGCAGCAACTACAACAGAATCAAGATATACTAAAAATTACATTGATTCAAACACATATGCTATTGCTGTTGGTTTAGCAAATAAAGATACAGTTCTTACAAAATCTGAATTATCAGATTTAGTTAAAACACATGGTGTTATATTATCAAGTGTAACAGATCCTTCAAACAAGGAAATTACTTCTGAAGAAGCTCAAGTACCAAATGGTTCAATAGTAACATTAAGTACAGGAAACAAAGCTACAGTAGTACTTTATGGAGATGTTGAAGCAGATGGAAAAATAGATTTAAATGATGTTCAAGCAATATTTGATGCTTCTACAAGAAAAAGAACTCTAAGTGGAGCTACTTTCAAAGCTGCTGATGTTGAAGTAGAAACTTCAGGAGATGCAAAAGTAGACTTAAATGATGTTCAAAGAGCTTTTGATTATTTATATAATACATCAGCTATGGAAAATGGATTAGTAGTAGCTAACCCAAAATTACCAGAAAACAATAGTACTTTTGATGAAAATATCAACTTAATATTAACAGATGAATATGTTAATAATGTAAATGAAAGTTCTTTCCCTGTAAAAGTAAGTCTAAATAAAGCTTTAGATACACAAAAAAATTATACATTAAGTGTTGTTGATTCAAAAGGAAACGAAGTAGTAACTGGACCAAGTGTTACATTTGATCCAACTAGTGGAGAAACTGTTATTTCTATAGACAAAACTTTAAGTTTTGCAAGTGTAGCAGATGATGGTACATTTACTATAGTATTAAAAGAAGGTACTAATGTAGTAGCTTCAAAAACAGTTCAAAAAATATCAGATAAGGGTCCATTCCCTATTGCTACAAAAATAGTAACAAATCGTTATAATTCTATTTTAGGACAATTAGGATTCTCTTCACTTGGATCAAGTGATATAGTAAAAGTTTATTATCAAGTTGGTGGTAGTAAACCAAATGCTACTACTTTAGTTAAAGCACAAAATACTAAAACACTATCAGTTTATGGAAATAAATTAGATTTAACAGATCTTGATGCAACTTTAACACATGAACAACCTGCTACAGTTTATTTTGTTGTTGAAAATTCTAAAGGAAATATATCTGATACAACTAATGTATATACAGCAACAATAGCAAAAGATACAACAGATGTTAAAGCAGAAAAAATAGCTAAATCTATTTCTCCAACAGCAACAGGAAATAAAACTTATACTACAATAACAGCAGGTGCAAATTTTGAAACTGATGCTAATTCAGTTAAAGAATATTATTTATACAATAATGGAAATCTTGTAGATGCAAACGCAACTGGTGTATTTAATGTTACAGAACCTGGAAATTACACAGTTGGTGTAGTTGTAAAAGGTAAAACTACAGGTGAAACAACAGATTCTGAAGAATTAAAATCACAAGATCCAATAGTTGTAAATAAATTAGATAAAGTTTCTGGTATTAAGTTTACAGAGCTTAAACAAGTTAATCCAGTTTCTGACCCAAATGGAAAATTAACATGGAATAGTTCTGATTCAGAAGCTATAGCTAAATATGTAGTTACTTTATATAAATTTAATGGAACAAAATTTGATGCAGTACAACCTTCTACAGATGTTACAAGAACTCAAGATGATAACCATTTAGTTAAAGAATTAAATGTTAAATTAGATCCAAATACTTTATATAAAGCAACAATACAAACTATAAGTGTAGGTGGTGCTACTTATCTTGAATTAAACTCTGATTTAGCAGAAACAGATACATATTTCTTTGTTCTTAGTGAAAATGTATTCAATAATGCTGCACCAGTTTCTTCAACAGAAATTATGTTAGATGTAGATAAAACCAACTTTAAATTAGGAAATGAGGCAATTTCTTATGATGTAGAAGTTTGGGCAACAGTAGGTGGAGAAGGTGTTGATTCTCACTTAGAAAGAATTGATACTAGAAGAAATGTAATTCCTACTGATAAATCAACTAATACAATAGATAAATTACTTATAAATAATTTAAAACCTGGTACAAATTATGAATTTGTTCTAATAGTAAGAGTTGGAAATGCTTCAGCTCAATCTCCAAAACATACAAAAGCTACTACAACAATGAGCACATTACCATCATTACAAAACTTAACAGTTGCTACAAAGGAAACAAATAAAGATTTACCAAGTGGATTTGTCGCTTTAGATAATTCTGATATTTATATTGGAAATGTTAAAGTAGATAATACTGTAACTTATGAAGAATCAAAAGCAATTGCTTTATTAAAACTAGTTCTACCATCTTTAGTTCCAGGTGATAAAGTATCTGTAACTAATGATTCAGTATCTGTTACAATTCTTTCAAAAGGAACAGAAGCTCAAGGTACTTTAAAATCAAGAAGTTTCGGAAATCTAGGTGAGGCTACTCTTGAAATAACAGGAAATGGATTTGAACAAACAGTTACAACACAATCTGCTAAAAAGGTAGTTTTAAAAGGTAGTGGAAGTAGATTTGATGTTGCAGGTGTTCAAGCTAATGATATAGTTGTAGAAAATGGAGTTGTAATTACAAAAGCTCCTACATCTGCTTTCAAAGTTGAAAACCAAGCTGTAGTTGAACATGTATCAGTTTCAGCTGAAGGTGGAGATGCTGTAATAAGTACATCTAATAATGGTGCTTCAGTTAATGTTAAATCAACTAATGAAGCTTCTAAATTAACATTAACAAATGAAAATGAAGAACCTGTTATTGTTACTATAGAATCAGATTCTGCTGGTAGTGAATCTAACTTATCAGTTAAAGTATCTGCACATGGTGATATAACTATCACACCTTACACTAAAGTTAATGGTACAATTGATGTTACATTAACAAATGGTACAATCGATCTTACAAGTCCAAAATTAGCAGGTGATTATGTAGTTAATATGATCCTAACACAAGATAATTCAACTGGTGAAACAATAACAGTACCAGTTAGTAGATTATCAATTCCTGAAGGATTATCATTAACTAATGGAACATCTTATGCTCTAAAAGCTGAATATCAAAGTACTGAATACCAAGGAGCAGCTAATAGAGAGCAATTAATTAGTTACTTATCAGGTTTTGATTATAAAGCTGACCAAGGTGTAACATTACAAATTTCAAGTGATGGTACTAAGGCTATATTCAAATTTACAAAGAAAATTAATACAACATTAAGTTTTTCTAAATAATGAATTGAATATATATTAGATAAAAAAAGATAGAGTTTAACTCTATCTTTTTTTTATATCCTCTCTCCTCTTTTTTATCTATATAGTACATAATTTCTTTTCCAAATATTTTTATTATCTTTTTATGTCTTTCTTCATTTGATTAATTTCTGTTTTTAAAGCTTGTATTTCTTTTTCTAGTTCTAATATTCTTCCATCTTCTTCTATCTTAAAAGCTGAATTATCATAATATATATCATTTTCAACTATTTCATTAATTTCTTCTTGTGTGAAAGATTCGCCTATTGCAGATTGGTCAATTGTCAACCCTATTTTTGATAATCCGTATTTATTTTTCACTTCTAATAATTTACTTAATTGATTATCATTTATCTTTTGCCCTATTAAAACAACCCTTAATGTATTATTTCTTACATCTAAATTAGTTTTTAAAACTTTTGTACTATCAAATACAAATTCAGAATTTATATA
>CANRPS010000024.1 GCA_947632585.1 uncultured Clostridia bacterium | reverse complement strand
GAATATTATACTGGCATAACTTTTTTAAATCAGCCTAACCATCTATAATATTCATAATAGTAAATTGCGGTAACTTTTCCATACTTGCTATGGATTTTCTATTTTTTCTCTTACTTACTTTTTACCTCTATCTTAAACTTTTTTCTCTAAAAATCTTGAATTTTCCTCCTTTTCATTGTACAATAGATATAGTTTCCCCCTCCCCAGAATTAACGGGCTTTTGGAAAAGATATTCAATTGTTAATTTTTAAGTGGTGTTATAAATTATCATGTGTCCCTTCTTGCAACAAGGGCACAAATTAAAGTCTTTTCCCAATACTTTCTTTAGTAATTCTAGAGTGGGAAACTCTTTCTTTTTTGTTATTTTTGTTCTTGTTAATATCTTACATTTTTCTATTTTCTTCTTTTTGTTCCTATTTCCTAATATTCCATAGTATCTTATTTTCATAAATTTTGGTGGTAATATATGTAATAAAAATCTTCTTATAAATTCTTCTATTGTTATTATCATTTCTTTCATTTTGTTGTTATCTTTATAATCTCTCCATTTAAATTTTACTGTCGTTTCTGTTACTTCTATTATTCTTTCATTTGATATTGCTACTCTATGTGTGTATCTTCCTAGATATTGTATTACACTTTCTGCATTTTTAAATGGCTCCTTGCAATATACTACCCATTCTTTTTTATACATTTTTTGTAGTAATTCATTATAACTTGCTGGATTTTCTAAATATTTATTTTCTCCGTAAAATTCTATTTTTTCTTTCTTCATTTGATTTAAAAATTTCCCTCTAAATACTTTTGACATAACTCTTATTGGTATAAAAAAATCTTCTTCTTTTTCTTTCCATTTATTTGTTTCTGTTAGTCCTCCTCCTGTTACCACACAATGTACATGTGGATGATACATTAAATTTTGCCCCCATGTATGCAATATACTAAAAAATCCTATCTCTGCTCCTAAATATTTTTTATCTCTTGCTAATTCTTGTAATGTTTCACTTGATGCTTTAAATAATATTTTGTACATCTTTTCTTCATTTTGTAATGCTATTAAATATATTTCACTTGGTATTGTAAATACTACATGATAATATTTTACATTTAATACTTCTTCTTTTCTTGCTTCTATCCATTTTAATTTTTTCCCTGCTTGGCAATTTGGACAATGTCTGTTTCTACATGAATTATATGCTATTTCTTCATATCCACATTCATCACATATATATTTATGTGCTCCTAATTCTCCTGTTTTACATTTTCTTATTGCTCCTATTACTTTTTGCTTATATCCTATTATTTTATTTTTTTCCTTATATTCTTTTATTCCTTTATTTATTATTTGTTGTATTTTTTCCATTTTCTTCTCCTCTCAAAAATACATCTAATGGACTCTCTATTTCTAAATCTATATTTGCTACATGTATATATACCATCGTACTTCTTATATTGCTATGTCCCATTAATTCTTTTACTTGTATCAATGTCGCTCCATTTTCTATTAAATTTGTAGCAAAATTATGTCTCAACGTGTGTATTGTCACTTTCTCATCTAATTTTGCTTTTCTTCTATATTTTCTGAAATGACTCCTTATTACATATTGATTTATCGGTTCTCCATTTTCATTAAAAAATAAATTTCTTTCTTTTTTATTTCCTCTTTCTTCTTTGTAATATTTTCTTAACATTTCTAAACTTGCTTTCGGTAATATCGTATATCTTTCTTTATTTCCTTTTCCTTCTCTCACAAATATTCTCATTTTCTTACTATCTATATCTTCTACTCTTAAATTTACTATTTCTCCTATCCTCAATCCTGATCCATACGCTAACATAAATATTGTTTTAAATTTATAATTATCTACACAATCAAATAATCTTTTTAATTCTTTTTTTGTTAATATTTTATATACTACTTTTTTTAGTTTTCTCATCGGCAGTTGTTTCTTGTTTATTACTTGGTCTAATGTTACTTCATATACGAACCTTATTACACTATTATAGTGATTTACTGTTTTGTCTGATAGTTTTCTTTCTCCTAACAAATATTTATACAAGTAATCTCTTAATTCATCTACTGTTACTTCTTCCATTGGTTTATTAAAATATTTTATCATCTCTTTCGTCTTTCTTATATAAAAATCATATGTATAGTGAGAAAAATTACGCATATTCATATCCTGACTCATTTTCTCTAATAATTTCTCGTTTGTCATAACGAAAACCTCCTATATAATATATTCGCAACTCTTGGTTACATAATTATATTATATAAGAGGCTGGCTCTTTTTTCAATTTTTCTTCTTTCTTATTCTTTCGTTCCATTGCTGTGAAGCAGCAATTTACTTGATTTGTACAAAAAAGTAAAGTGCATAAGTTTGATACCTTTTAACTTACACACTTTATTTTACACTATCCATTTCCTAAATCTTTTTTAATAATGTTTTTTGTTCTGGTACACCCAAAAACTCAAAAACATAAGGATCTTTTATCACATCTTCTGACTTATTTAGTATTTGTCCTTCTCTTGTTAACTGCAATACCTTTTCTTTATTAGCTTTACCATCAGATAACAATAATCTTTCAAATAACGATGTTTCTATCTGCCTTTGTAATTCTCTAATTGACCACTTACTATTTATTGTTTCTTTTTCATAAAATTGCCTTTTCGCATCTTCTTTTATTGATATTAACTCACAATAATGAGACCAACCCAAAATTCCAGATCTGTCTGGAATTTTGGAATACATTAGATAAAATTTTCTCATATTAAATAAATTGCTTTTCGAAAATCCTTTTCCAATTTCTTTTAGCTCTTCATAATAACTATTCACTACTACCACATTGAATGATATATTTTAGGTTGTACTATTGGGTTATATTCTAATAATCTTTACTATTCTGATAGCTTCACATACAATGCAGGCCTAAAAGATGTACTACCTGTCCAAGATGATATTGCTCGATTTCCCTTTAAAATTGCCATTTTGTATTGTTCTGTCGTAGTATCTGGAACTACACTACCTCCGACCAACCATTCTAACGTTTTCATTAATCATTTTCATCAACCATTCATTACAATTTCCTGCCACATCATATATATTTTTTAATTTATTTCTATCCGTAGCACCAGTCGTTAAAATATAACCAACGCCAGGTGCCCCAAAACTTCCATCACCATTTTCCCACATTTCATATTTTCCAGTACCATTTCCACTTTTTACGATTAATTGTTTTTTTACAGATTTTCTATTAATTTCAAATTGTGATTCATAGTAATTACCCCAATCTGAATCGTCAACATCAACATCTTGCCCACTTTTTTTTAAAAAACTTAGCATAGCATCCCATTGAACTCCATAACATAAAGTACTTTTCACTCCTACATTTTGTCCATCATACATATGTCTACTTAAATATACCGCACCTTTACCATTATTTTCAAGTGAGTAATCACCAGTTCCGTAAATATCATCTGAATAATCTTCTGTTTCCTCATTATATTTTCCCCAACCAACATAAACATATGGATATTGGTCTCTTTGTACCACTAATTTTGTTGTCCTATTTCCCTCCTTTTGATAACCTTTTCTTTCTGTACTACTTCCTGCTTCATATCTTCCTATATAAAATCCTTTATTCTTTTCTACACTTTTTTTCATTTCTTTGTATTCTTCTTTTTCCCATGGAACATCATCACTTAATTTTTCTGCTTCTCCATTTTCTATATTACCATCTTCTACTGGAATCCATACAAATTCATTTCCTTCTGAGTCAATTATTACTAATCCTTCATCAACTGTACTCTCTCCTGCTATTCTTGTTGGTGCAAATCCTGCTGGGATCTCTACTCCTTGGAACGTCATTCCTGTTAAATTCATACTTGCTTCATACATTGCTAATTGTCTTTGTTCTTTCTCTGTTGCTATTTCTGTTTTTTCACTTGCCTCTTTGGCTCTGTTTAATATTCCATTTTCTCCTGTTAACATAGCAACTGAAATTCCTGCTAATATTAGCAACACTATTATAGTAACAACTAAAGCTATTAAAGTAATACCTTTTTGTTTAAAGTTTTTAATGTTTTGTCTTGTGTTTGTCATTTTTATTTTTCCTCCTTATTATTATTTCGCAGAATTATTTATTCTACGAAAGTAATAATAAAGAAATTCCTTTAATTTTTAAGGTTTTAAACGATTTTTATAAATTCACTTTTTTGTTAGTTAGTAATTAAAATTTTTTATAAATTTAGTTAATAACTATTGCAAAATAAATATTTTATTGATATTATTTACTTATAAAATTTTCGTAGAATAAATAATTCTGCGAAAATTTTGATTTAAAAGAAAAGTATCACGATAAATTTTTATGACTAAAAACTGGATTTAGATATATATTGTATCTAAATCCAGTTCTTTATTTTTCCTATTTAATTAACATTAGGTTCTAGTCCAAGATATGGTAAAATTTTTTCAAGTATATTATGAACGATTGGGGCTGCTGTTTGTCCACCTTGATGACTTGGACCTTGTGGACCCTGTAAAGCTACAAGAACAACTACTTGAGTATTTTCTATAGGGGCAATACCAACAAATGAAGCAACATATACAGAATCAGGATCTCCTGCTACTGGTTGAGATGTACCAGATTTACCTCCAATTGAATATCCCGATACCTTAGCACTTTTACCAGTACCATTTTGTACAACAGAATACATTATATCTTTAACTTGATTAGCTGTTTGGGTAGATATAACTTGCCTTACTATTTCTTTATCAAATTCTGTTATTTCACCTGTATCTGTATTTGTTATAGATTTAATAATTTGAGGCTTTAGTAAATATCCTTCATTTACTATTGCAGATACAGCTGTGCATAGCTGAAGAGGCGTTACTGTAAAATTCTCACCAAATGACATTGTTGCAAGTTCTACAGAATTAATACTATCTATGTTAGGATAAAATCTTCCAGCAGATTCTCCAGATAAACCTATGCCTGTTTTAGAAGTTAATCCAAAAGCTTGAATATATTTAAACAAAGTTTCTTTTCCTATCCTTTTACCTAATTGAATAAGAGAAGGATTACAAGAGTTCATTAAAGCTGTTCTTAAACTTTGAGGTCCATGTGGTTCATCTCTCCAACAACTAATTATAGTTCCATTTACATTTTCAGAACCATTACATATAAAGTCGTGTTCAACATCTGTTTTTGTAATATTTTCTTCTAAAGCTGTAGATGCTGTAATTAATTTAAATACAGAACCAGGAACATAAGATTCAGAAACTGGACGAATTCTCCACATTTGTTGAATCCTAATTGATTTTTCTTCTGGTGTAAGATTGTCATAATTGTCTGCATAATAAGATGTAGGTGTACGTGGATTATTTAGATCATAAGTTGGATAAGATGCCATTGCAAGAATTTGACCATTTTGTGGATTCATTACTATACAATTTCCACCTTTAGATGCTTTAGTTGTTTCTACACCTTCTTGTAAGTTTTTTTCAACAACAGATTGAATGTTAGCATCTATTGTAAGAGTTAAATCATATCCATTTTCTGCTTCTATAAATGATTGCTCAGAATTAGGTATTTCTCTTTGTGATGCTGTTTTGGAAGTTATAACTTCTCCAGATGTTCCTTTTAAAATAGAATCATAAGAACTTTCTATTCCTGCTAAACCCTGATTATCTGTTCCACATGTACCTATTAATTGTGCAGCTAAAGTGCCATAAGGGTAATATCTTTTGGTATCCTCATCTATATTTATTCCAGCAGTGATATTATTTTCTTTCATCCAATTGCGTAGATTATTTACTTTATCTTCTTCAACTTTTCTTATAATTGTTTCGGAAGAAGAAGAACTATTTTCTTTTGCAAGCACTTCATCATAACTCAATTCGAAAATCTCAGATAAACCTTGAGCAATAGTTTCTTTTAATTTAGTAGTTTTTGATTTATTAATTTTTCCATTTTCTTCTACTACTATTTTTTTAGGATTTATTGAGATAGTATCTACAGTTTCACTAATTGCAAGAGCGGCTCCAGTTGAGTCATAAATATTTCCTCTTTTACTACTTATTTCTTCACTTTTAACTTGTTGCTTATTAGCTAGATTAGATAGACGTGAACCATCTATTACTTGTAGATAAAATATTCTTATAATTAGAAGTAAAAGAATAATTAAAATAAAAGCAAAACTAATTTTCAATTTTTTAGTAGAAACTATATTTGCTATATCCAAATTTTCTTTAGGATGTGTTTTATAATATTTACGATTAGTACTTTTTTTCTTTTTTCTTTTCGTACTCATATGACCACCATTTCTAAATTTTATATTCATATTTTATAGTAATTAAGATTAAAAATCAATATAAAACACAAAAAAGACACAAAATAAAGTTTAAACTAAAAATAAAAACCTATTTAAAAAATTATAAACCTGTGTTATAATTTTAACCTAAGGAGATAAATATATATGAATATAATAGAAGAAACAAAATATTTATTAAAAAAATATAAAATAAAGGCAAATAAGAATTTAGGACAGAATTTTTTAATAGATGAAGGAGTAATAAAAGATATAGTAAATAGTGCCAATATTGGAAATGAAGATTTAGTAATTGAAATTGGACCTGGTCTTGGAAATATGACACAAATGCTTTTAGAAAAAGCCAAAAAAGTTATTTGCGTAGAATTAGACAAAAAAATGATAAAGATTTTAAATGATAGATTTATAACATGTGATAATATTGAATTAATAAATGAGGATATACTTAAATTAGACTTAAACAATATAATAAAAGAAGAAAAAGAAAAAAATGGAATCCAAAATGTAAAAATAGTTGCAAATTTACCTTATTATATAACAACACCAATAATTATGAAATTATTAGAAAGCAATTTAGATATATCAACTATTACTATAATGATACAAAAAGAAGTTGCAGATAGATTAATAGAAATACCAAGCGGGAAAAACACAGGAGCTATAACATATACAATTTATTATTATTGTAAATCAAAAAAAATAAGAGAAGTAAATAATACATGTTTTATTCCTGCCCCAGAAGTAACGTCAGAAGTTATTAATCTAGAACTTAGAGAAGAACCTGCAGTTAAAGTTATGGATAAGAAAATATTTTTTAATATAATAAAAAGTGCATATATGCAAAGAAGGAAAACATTATTAAATGGTTTATTAAATACAGGAGTCTTCTTGAATAAAGAAGAAGGGGAGGAAACCTTAAAAAAATTAAATTTAAGACCAGATATAAGAGCAGAAAATTTAACAATAGAAGATTTTGCAAGATTAACTAATCTTTTTTGCAGTAGAATAAATAAACAAAACAAAAATTCGTAAAAATTATTGACTAAAAAAAACAAAACTTATATAATATGGAAGCAAAACTATAGAAGGAGATATACTAAATGCAAGAGATATTAGAAGGATTAAATGACAAACAACAGGAAGCCGTTGTAAACACAGAAGGTGCTGTGCTAGTAATAGCAGGAGCAGGAAGCGGAAAAACAAAAGTTTTAACACATAAAATAGCATATTTACTACAAAATAATCATGTAGCACCATGGAATATTTTAGCTATAACATTTACAAATAAAGCAGCAAATGAAATGAAAGAAAGAGTAGAAAAACTCGTTGGAGAAGATGCAAAAAGTATTTGGATGGGAACTTTTCATTCTATTTGTGTTAGAATCCTAAGGAAATATATAGGAAAAATTGGATATGATGGTTCATTTATAATATTTGATACAACAGACCAAAAATCATTAGTAAAAAAATGCTTAAAAGAATTAAATATAGATGATAAAAAATTTCCAGAAAAAATGGTTTTATCTGAAATAAGTAATAGCAAAAATGAAATGTTAGAACCAGATGAGTATTTGGCAAGAGCAAAAGGAAACTATGTAAAAGAACAGATAGCTGAAATTTATGAATTATATCAAACAAGACTTAAAGAAAATAATGGTATTGATTTTGATGATATAATAAATTTCACAATAAAAATATTTAATGAAAATCCAGAGGTATTACACAATTATGCAAGTCAATTTAAATATATATTAGTAGATGAATATCAAGATACTAATAAATCTCAATTTAAACTAGTAAGTATGCTCGCTAAAGTAAATGGAAACATAACTGTAGTAGGTGATAATGACCAAGGAATATACTCTTTTAGGGGTGCAGATATAACAAATATTTTAAATTTTGAAAAAGATTTTAAAGATGCAAAAATAATAAAATTAGAACAAAATTATAGATGTACAGGAAATATTTTAAAGGCTGCAAATGCGGTTATAAAAAATAATAAAACAAAATACAAAAAAGAATTATGGACAAAAAATAGTGAAGGAAATTTGCCTCATGGATATTTAGCTGATAATGAATATGATGAAGCAAGCTTTGTTGCGAGGGAAATTGAAGATTTAAAAAGAGAAGAAAAGTATGATTATTCCGATATTGCAGTTCTTTATAGAATTAATACACAATCAAGGGTGTTAGAAAATATTTTGCAAAGAGAAGGAATTCCTTATAAAATAGTTGGTGGATTAAAATTCTATGAAAGAAAAGAAATAAAAGATATTATATCTTACCTAAGATTAGTACAAAATACATTTGATAATTTTAGTTTAACTAGAATAATAAATGAACCTAAAAGAGGTATTGGAACTACTAGTATAGATAAAATAGCAAACATAGCTATACAAAACGAGACATCTATGTATGAAATAATAAAAAATGCTGACCAATATGGGTTAAATAAAGTATATTTAAACTCTAGAGATTTTATAGATTTAATTGAAGAAGCAAGAAATAAAAAATCAGAACTTAAAATTTCAGAACTTATAAAATTTATATTAAAAAAATCCGGATATATGAGATGTTTAGAAGAAGAAAACACAATAGAATCAGAAAATAGAATAGAAAATATAGAAGAATTTTTAACAGAAGCAATGGAATTCGAAAAAGAAGAAGTAGAAAATACTTTAGAAAACTTTTTAGAGGGAATTACATTATCGTCTGATATAGACAATGTAGATGATGAGGGAAATTCAGTTACACTTATGACATTACATAGTGCTAAAGGATTAGAATTCCCAGTTGTATTTTTAGTAGGAATGGAAGAAGGCATTTTTCCAGGATTTAAATCTATGGAAGAAGAAAGAGAAATAGAAGAAGAAAGACGTTTATGTTATGTAGGAATAACTAGAGCAAAAGAAAATTTGTATTTAACTTGTAGTAGAATGAGAACAATGTATGGTTCTACGACATATAATTTACCTTCTAGATTTTTACAAGAAATACCTGAAGAGTTATTAGAAGGCTATGAAAAACCATTTAATTCTACTAAAAATGATTATGAAGATAAAGAATATAATTGGTCTTATGGGAATAATACTAAGAAAAATAAGGTTTATAGTTTTAACAATTTACAAGAGAAAAAGGAAATTACAAATATTCCATTTGGAAGAAGTGCAGAAAGTTTTTTAAGCGGATTAAATAAGAAAAATGAAGAAAAAATTGATTTATCAAAATATGTTGCAGGAATAAGAATTTTTCATAAAAAATTTGGTGAAGGAACAATTACAAAAACGGAGCCTGAAGGAGAAGATTTAAAAGTAGATATTGACTTTGATAAAGCAGGACATAAAAGACTTATGGCAAGATTTGCTAATTTAGAGATAATATAAGCGAGTATAAAAAAATTTATATTACAAAATGCTTGATAACCTACGGATTGAAAGTTTTAAGATGTAATAATTATAATTTCAAGAAAATGAAAGAAAAAAAGAGATATTAAAAGTAAATTAAAGATAACTTAAGAATGATTTTATATATCATAATTGAAAAAAGAAAAATGTTTGTATAAGATAATACACGATAAATGAAATATGAATATTAGGAGAGTTTATAATGAAAAGAGTACTTATAAAAATAAGAGCTTCAATTAAATTCCTTATCTTAATAAGCATAGCAACATTTTTTATTATAGGAGCAGTTGCACTTATTTACAAACCAATATATAGTGTAGAATTAAATGGAGAAAATATAGGATATTGTGCACATAAGAGTAAATTACAAGCTAAAATAGATGATTATATAGAAAATGGAAATGGTGAAAATTCAAATATAGCATTTATACAAATAGATGAAATGCCAACATATAAACTTTGTTTATTAAAAAGAGATATAACAACAAATGATGACGAAATTTATGAAAAAATAATCTCTACAGGTACTACATATTATAAATATTTTGCTATTATTGAAAATAATGAAGAAAAATCATATGTATCAGATTTATCAACAGCAGAAGCAATAGTACAAGAGCTAAAAGAAAAAAATAGTGAAAATGCTGATAGTATACAAATATTAGAAAAATATGAACCTAATTTAACTGATTTTGTTACTAAAGAAACTGCAGTAGCAAGTTTATATAAAGAAAAGAAAGCAGTAAGTACTAATAAGTCATCTGGTTCATCTTCATCATCAGGATTTTCAACATCAATAAAATTATCAAGAACTACGGTTCCATTAGGAATATCACTAATACAACCTATTTCAGGAACAATAACTTCAAGATTTGGTTCATCAAGTAGTAGAAGATCTGGTGCTCATACAGGATTAGATATAGGAGCTCCAAAAGGAACACCTATACATGCAGCAGCATCAGGAACAATAACATTTGCAGGAACAAAAGGTTCTTTTGGAAAAATGGTAGTAATTACACATGAAAATGGTGTTCAAACATATTATGCACATTGTAGTAAACTATATGTTTCAGCTGGACAAAGTGTATCACAAGGAGAAACAATTGCAGCTGTTGGATCTACTGGAAATTCATCAGGCCCACACTTACATTTAGAAATTAGAATTAATGGATTAGCTTATAATCCACAAAACTATCTTTATTAAAATTTAGACGAGGAAAATGTGCTAGCATATTTTCCTCGTTTTTTAAAAGAATAACAAATAAATTTAATAATATATAATAAAAATGCACACACTAAAAGAAAAAAATAGGAGGAAGAACATTAATGCAAGAAACTCAAGATGAAGAAAAAATTAAACAAATGATAGATGATTTAGTAAAAAGAGCCAAAAAGGCATCAGAAGAATATCTAAAACTTGATCAAGAAGTAGTTGATAATATTATAAAAGCTATGTCAATGGCAGGATTAGAGCATCATATGGAACTTGCTAAAATGGCAGTTGAAGAAACTGGACGTGGAATTTATGAAGATAAAATAACAAAGAATATGTTTGCGACTGAATATATTTATCATAGTATCAAACATGAAAAAACAGTTGGAATCATAAATGAAAATGATGAAGACGATTTTGTTGAAATTGCAGAACCTGTTGGAATTATAGCGGGAGTTACACCTGTAACTAATCCAACATCTACTACTATGTTTAAATCTATTATTTCTGCTAAAACAAGAAATGTAATTATATTTGGATTTCATCCATCAGCTCAAAAGTGTTCTGTAAGGGCTGCTGAAATTTTAAAAGATGCAGCAATTAAAGCAGGGGCTCCTAAAGATTCAATTTTATGGATTCCTGAACCATCTATTGAAGCTACAAGATGTTTAATGAATCACCCTGATATTAATTTAATATTAGCAACTGGCGGAACTGGAATGGTAAAAGCGGCATATTCATGTGGAAAACCTGCATTAGGGGTAGGACCAGGAAATGTTCCTTGCATAATAGAAAAAACAGCTAAATTAAAAACTTCTGTTAATGATTTGGTTATGTCTAAAGCTTTTGATAATGGTATGATATGTGCATCAGAACAGGCTGTTATAGTTGAGCAAGAAATTTATCAAGAATTTGAAAGTCTAATGAGAGAAGCAGGATGTTATTTCGTAAATCCAGAAGAAAAAGAAAAATTAAAAAATTCAATGTTTGAATGGCAAGAGGGAAGAGGATTTAAATTAAAATCTTCTGTTCCAGGACAAAGCCCATATGATATAGCAAAAAATGCAGGATTTGAAATTCCAAAGGACACAAAAGTTATTGTAGCCTATGAAGAAGGAATAGGAGAGGAATTTCCTTTTTCTAAGGAAAAATTAAGTCCAGTTTTAACTTATTATATTGTAAAAAGTTTTGAAGAAGCTTTAGATAAGGCTGAAAGATTAATCGAATTTGGAGGACTAGGACATACTGCTGTAATTCATTCTGAGGATAAAGAAAAAATATTACAATTTTCTAAAAAAATGAAGGTTGGAAGAATTATTGTAAATTCACCATCAACACATGGGGCAATAGGAGATATTTATAATACAAATATGCCATCACTTACATTAGGCTGTGGTTCATTTGGTGGAAATTCAACAACTGCAAATGTTTCAAGTGTTAACCTTATTAATATCAAAAGAGTAGCAAGGAGGAGAGTAAATATGCAGTGGTTTAAAGTCCCAGAAAAAATATATTTCGAACCTGGATCTATTGCATATTTAGAAAAAATGCCAGATATAGAAAGGGCATTTATTGTAACAGATCCTGGAATGGTAGAATTTGGTTATGTAGATAAAATTTTATATCATTTGAGAAAAAGAGAAAAACATGTACATTCAGAAATATTTAGTGATGTTGAGTCAGATCCATCTTTTGATACTGTAAATAAAGGACTAGAATTGATGAATACTTTTAAACCAAATGTTATTATTGCATTAGGAGGAGGCAGTGCAATTGATGCAGCTAAAGGTATGTGGCTATTTTATGAAAATCCTGATGCTGATCCAGAAGGATTAAAACTTAAATTTATGGATATACGTAAACGTACTTATAAATTCCCTAAATTAGGTAAAAAAGCAAAAATGGTTGCAATTCCAACTACTTCTGGAACTGGTTCTGAAGTAACTTCATTCGCTGTGCTTACTGATAAAGAAAAAAATAAAAAATATCCATTAGCAGATTATGAATTAACACCAGATGTTGCAATAGTTGATCCAGATTTAGTTTTAAGTATGCCTAAAACAATTACAGCTGACACTGGAATGGATGTATTAACACATAGCATAGAAAGTTATGTTTCTAATATGGCATCTGATTATACAGATGGTTTAGCCGAAAAAGCGGTTGAACTTGTATTTAATTATTTAGTTGAAGCATATGAACACGGCGATAACAAAATTGCACGTGAAAAAATGCATAATGCAAGTACTATTGCAGGAATGGCTTTTACAAATGCTTTTTTAGGAATAAACCATTCTTTAGCTCATAAAATAGGTGCAGAATTCCATTTACCACATGGAAGAATAAATGCAATTTTATTACCATATGTAATAAAATATAATAGTAGTAAACCTACTAAGTTTGTTTCTTTTCCAAAATACGAATATTATATAGCAGATGAAAAATATGCTGCTCTTGCTAGAAAAATGGGACTAAACGCTGAAACTAAAGAAGAAGGTATTAATTCATTGATTAAAAAAATACAAGAATTAAATCAAAAATTAAATATACCAAATTCTTTTAAAGCAGCAGGAATTAATGAGGGCGAATTTATGTCTAAATTAGACTTGCTAGCAGATAGGGCATTTGAAGATCAATGTACAACTGCAAATCCTAGAGTACCTTTAGTTGAGGAAATGAAACAAATTTTGATTGATAGTTTTTATGGAAATGAGATAATTTAATTAAATTAGATATAAAATAAGTTACCCCAGAAGTGAGTTTTGGCTCATTTCTGGGGCTTTGAAATTATATTTCTATCTTTCTGGACCGCCATCCGATGTCTGCAGCACACTTATGGCAGTACAAGTTGCCTAGGTATCCAAGCAGAGGCACATCTTCAGCACCACAAGAATGGCAGTGCTCATTATGCCGACTGATATAGATTGAGTTCATATCAGCACTTACATCTACTTTAATACCAGGGTAAAGACCAAGCTCATCACATACTTCCTGTGGAAGAGTGACTCTTCTATCTTTACCGATGCGAATGATAGAGATATGTTTCAAATTATTCACCTCCTCACAATAAAATGTGTGGAGGCTGCAGCCTCCACATGGAAGACTGCAAAGCAATCTATACTTTACATAATACTACTTTTACCATAAAATGTCAATATAAAGATATAGTATGCAATGTAAGTAGAAATATATGTTAAAAAATTAAAAATTGAATTAAGTTGAAGAAAGAATATAAAATAATAAATAATTATTTTAATTTTTTTATTTAATAATTTAAAATATTTTATTATTTACGGAAATGTAGGTAAAAAATATTATTTATTTAATAAAATTAATAAAAAAAATAAAAAAAATTTTTTCATAAAATAAATTGCTCGAACATATAATGTAATAAATAAAAAGGACAAGAAAGAAAAATACAAAAATTTCCAAATTTGACAATTTCCGTAAGATAAGTTATAATATATATGTTGTTAAAAAGGAGGCAATTATTTTATGCAAAAAAAAGAAAAAAATAAATTTTCTTTAATTAAAGTACTTGGCATTTGTTTAATTTTAATATTACTTTCTGGTGTTGGAGTAATGGCAATGACAACAACAATGAACACTATAAAAATACAATTATCAAATGGATATGAAATGACAACTTTGACATCTAAAACAAATGTAAAAGATATATTAGAAGATAATAATATTATTTTAAAGGAAAATGAAAAAGTTTCTCCAGGTCTTGATGAAGAAATTTTAGATAATAAGATAATAAAAATTTCAAATAAAACTGAACAAGAGATAGAAATAGCAAAAGTTTCTGAAAGTGGAATAGAAATGACTTTAGATACTTTACTAGATGCATATAGTGCTATAACAGAAAAAATAGAAGTAGTAGAGGAAGCCATTCCTTATGAGACTATAACTAAAGATGTATCAAATGGTGATTCTAATACAAAAAATAAAGTGTTACAAGCTGGACAAGAAGGAAAGAAATTAGTTACTTATAAAGTAAAATATCAGAAAGATGTTGAAATTTCCAGAAATAAAATTTCAGAAGAAATATTAAAAGAACCTATAAATAAAATTGTACAAGTAAGATCAAATTCTATATCTTCGAGATCAGAAGTATCTTCAAGAATTGATACGAGCGATATAAATGTTTCTAATGTATATAAGGTAACAGCATATTGTCCATGTAGCAGATGTTGTGGTTCTTATGCAAATGGTATTACAGCTATGGGAACAACTGCAAGAGCAGGACATACAATTGCAGCACCATCTAATTTCCCTTTTGGAACAAGAATAAGAATGAACGGACATGAGTATGTTGTAGAAGATAGAGGTGGAGCAATTAAAGGAAATAGGATAGACTTATATGTTAATACTCATGCTGAAGCTTTAGCTTGGGGAGTTAAATATTTAACTATTGAAGTTTTAAATTAGAAACAATTAAGAAATAATTATAAATAAAGTTTAAAATAAGAGAAATTAATATTTGTTTTATTAATTTTCTCTTATTTTTTTGCTTACGGATTATTATTTTTTATTTAAAAATTTTTTTTTATTTATTTAATTTAGTGTTTACAAAAACGAATAAATTTTATATAATAATTATATTAAAATATGAGGTAAAAAAATGAAATTAATATCGTGGAATGTAAATGGAATTAGAGCATGTGTAAAAAAAGGATTTGAAGATTTTTTTAATAAAATAGATGCTGATATATTTTGTTTACAAGAAACTAAAATGCAAATAGACGAAAAAGAAAGAACTGCGGAAATAACAGAAATATTAAATTTACCAATTTTTAAAAATTATTTTTCATATTGGAATAGTGCAGAAAAGAAAGGATATTCTGGAACTGCAATATTTACTAAAAAAGAACCTAAATCTGTTACTTATGGAATAGGAATAGAGGAACATGACAGAGAAGGAAGAGTTATAACTTTAGAATTTGATAACTTCTATATGGTAAATATATATACACCTAATTCCAAAAGAGAATTAGAAAGACTTGATTATAGACAAATTTGGGAAGATGAAATAAGAAATTATTTATTAGGATTAAGTAAGAAAAAAAGTGTGATAATGTGTGGAGACTTAAATGTAGCACATAATGAAATAGATTTAAAAAATCCTAAAACAAATAGGGGAAATGCAGGCTTTACAGACGAAGAAAGAGAAAAAATGACAAAGCTTTTAAATTCGGGATTTACTGATAGTTTTAGATATCTATATCCTGATAAGACAGAAGCTTATAGCTGGTGGTCGTATATGGGACGAGCCAGAGAAAAGAATATAGGTTGGAGAATAGATTATTTCATTGTATCTAATGATATTAAAGAAAAAATAAAAGAAGCAAAGATATTCTCTGAAATTTTAGGGAGCGATCATTGTCCTATTAGTTTAGAAATTGAAATATAAAAATAAAAGGAGAAAAAAATGAAAGAAGAAATAAAAAGTCATTTTCGAACATGGATATTTGTTTTGACACTTGGAACAGTTTTAATAATAATATATAAAGCATTAGATTCTATAGGTTATATAGGAGGATGTATTAGAAATTTAATTTCCATAGTATCTCCAGTATTAGTTCGGATTATTATTAGCATATTTGATATATATCCCAGAAAGTAAAATAGAAAAAATATATAAGAGATCAAAATATAGATTTTTTAGAAAACATGCAAGAGGATTTGGAATTCTTACAACATATATAATATTAATATTATTGATATTAATATTGGTTAATTTTATATTACCTGTACTAATTGAAAGTGTAAATGAATTAATAGGAAATTTACAGGGATATTATTCAAAAATTATTAACACATATAATGACTTACCAGATGACTCAATATTTAAGACAAAACAGGTTGAAGAAGCATTAAAGAATTTACAAAATTTTGATATAAAACAATATGTAAGCATTGAGCGTATAACAGGATATGTAAAAAGTGCCGTTGGTTTTGCTACTGGAATCTTCGATGTTTTTGTAGCAATAGTTATTTCTGTATATATATTAGCTGAAAGAAATGAAATATTAAGATTCTTTAAAAGACTTGGAAAAGCTATTTTCAGCCCAAATGTATACAAAAAGCTAGATGAATACTTCAATAAATCTAATGATGTATTTTTTAGATTTATTTCAAGTCAATTAATAGATGCAATAGTTATTGGTATTGTAGCAACAATAGCTATGAAGATTATGAAAGTAAAATATGCATCTTTATTAGGATTTACAATTGGACTATTTAATATGATACCTTACTTTGGAGCAATAGTTGCTGTCACAATTTCTGCAATAATTACTTTAATTACTGGAGGATTTTCTAAATCTCTTATAATGCTTATTGTTATAATAATTTTACAACAAATAGATGCTAATGTAATAAATCCAAAAATTGTAGAAAATTCTTTAAATATAAGTCCTATACTTATAATTCTTTCTGTTACAATTGGTGGAGCATATTTTGGAATAATTGGTATGTTCTTAGCAGTACCTATTGCAACAGTCTTGAAAATGTTGGTAAATGATTACATTGACAATAAAACTGCCGTATAGTAAGATTAACTATAGGTGGTAGTATTTAATGAAAATATATTGAAAGGAGAATAATAATGAATAAAACAGAAAACGGACAAGTAGTAATAAAAATTAGTATTATGTGGTTTTTTGTTTCAATAGTTATAATAGCCTTAATTATATCATTTTTTAAAAACTACATATTTGCTACTTCTAAAGAAACAGAAGAGGTTGTGGTAGCTTTTGAAGAAAATAGTCAATCAGTTGATGTTGTGCAGGTTATGCTAACAAATACTGGATCAAATAAGAAAATGGTAAATGAACAAAGAGAAGTTGAATTTCAAACAACTTATGAAGATAATCCCAATTTGCCACTTTCAGAACAACAGGTAAAGCAAGAAGGAAAAAATGGAAAAATTCAGGTAACAGCACTTCAAGAATATGATGGAGATAAAATGATAAATGAAGAAATAGTCGAGGAGAAGACTATAGAAGAAGTGGTACCACAAATTATATATATTGGAACTTCAGAATTCATGAGCAAATTTAGTGTACATATAAATGATCAGATGTATTTATTGGATAAAGAAGAATTAAAGAAAGAACCAGTAGATACTTCAGAAACAATATGTCAAATTCCAAGATACTTAAATGTAACTTTAATTGAGGCTGGAGAGCAATGGATAAAAGTAATATATAATGGGCAAGAAGGGTATTTAAAAACTGCTAATATTACATCTAATGCGGTAAATCCATTAATTATAGAACAAAACAGAATAGCAACATTGCAAAACACATTAAGTTTAGATATGAATGTAAATAAACCTAGTGGATTAACTTTAATAGATTATAAAACAATACTTTCAAACAATTTACAAGATGTAAATAAAATTTTTGAACAACAAGCAGAAACATTTTATAATGCTGAGCAAAAATACAAAATAAATGGAGTATTTATAGCAGCAATTGGTATACATGAAAGTGGATGGGGAACATCAAATTTAGCAATAAACAAAAAGAATTTATTTGGTTTTGGAGCATATGATAGAGATCCATATAATAGTGCAACAGACTTTGATAGCTATGCAGGTAGTATTGATATTGTTGCAAAAGCTTTGGCTACAAATTATTTGAATGTAATTGGAACTCCAATAACAGATGATTTAGTTGCAACAGGAACATATTTTAATGGAAATACAATAAAATCAGTAAATATTAAATATGCTAGCGATGAAAATTGGGGAGAAAAAGTATTTAGTTGTATGCAATATTTATACAACAAATTATAAAGATGAGATTTGAGTGGAGATATAGATGAAATTAAAGATTAAAAGTAAATGGCAAATTTTTATAGCTGTATTTTTAATCATCCTACTTGGACTTATATTTGTATATGGTTTTATATTTCAAAGACATTTAGCAATAAGTAGTTTTGCAAAAGATGCTATGGAGATTTATGAAAAAAATAAAGAAAAAGTTTTCAAAATAGAGAGAATTATTCTTTGTAGTAGTGCAAATGCTATAGACTTAAGTGAAAATAAAGCTATGGATAACTTAAGTATTTACCAATATACAGATATAGCAATATATATAGACAATGGGGAAGAACTTTCAAATGAAAATACAGTAAAAGAAATATATATAGATAATATTAGTTTAGAAGGAAAGAATACAGGATATAAAAGTCTAAAGTATAAAAACTTATTGAATTTTGGATTAAAACAAGATATATTAAGGAAACAAGAAACAGAGGACATAAAATTTAATATAGTGTATACTAATGAACAAGATTCAGATGCAAATTATGATGAGCCTACTTTTTATACAGATTGTTCAAATCCAATAAGTTTGGAATATGTAAATTATAACATAAAAGATGGATACAAAATGGAGGAAAACAATCAAGTAACATTTGATGGAAATATTTTGGAAAAGGCAGGAATTCCTATAGAAGATCTTTCTTGTAAAGTAAAATTTAAAATTAATATTATAAATAATCAAGATGAAAAATTTTCTTGCTGGGTAAACTTCAATTTACCTTTAGATGATATTTATAAAGGAACTACAATGAAAGCAAGAAGTACAGGAGAGAATGAAAGTATCTTTTTTAAAGAATAAAACTTAATATAAAATTTTAATATGTATTAACTATAAAGTTAATGCATATTTTTTTTATTTTGTAATAAAATTTAGAAATTTTACAAAAATAAAAAAAGGTGATCATGTTGAATTTTGAAGAATATGTTAATAATTTAAAAAGAAAAATTATGGATAAGAAAGATTTATTATTTGTTTGTATTGGAAATAGTAATATCTTATGGGATAGTATAGGACCAATTGTAGGAAGTAATTTAGAAAATACAATAGGAAAGGAATATGTTATAGGAGATATAAAAAATAATATTTGTAATGATTTAGATTTAATTTATTATTACCCTATATTGAAAAATAGATATATTGTTGCAATTGATAGTGCAGTATCAGATAAATTTTTTACAGGAGAGATTTTTATAAGCAATAATCCAATTATTATGGGTAAGGCTCTAAATATGAACAAAGGAATTATTGGAGATATAAGCATAAAAGTTGCAGTAGAAAAAGCACGATCAAATTATAGATATATAAAAAATATAGCTAAATTTGTTAGTGAGGGAATATACGATGCAACAAAAAATAAAAAATGACAATTTTTATCTAATTAAAATTTTATAAAAAAGGGGGAATTATGTAAAATTCGTCGAATAATAATATTAATAGAAATTTTAAAATCTTAATTGGAGAAAGAGGTCTAATGATACGTTATAGTGATGAAATTCTGAGCAATATAAGAGAAAGTAACGACATAGTAGAAGTAATATCACAATATGTTCATTTAAAAAGAAGTGGGAGAAATTATT
>CANRPS010000023.1 GCA_947632585.1 uncultured Clostridia bacterium | reverse complement strand
ACTTTAATAAGTTCTTCTTTAACAACTTGGAAAACTAAATGTTCACTATTTAAAATTTCTCTTAAATGTTCTACTAATGCTATTAATTCATTATATTCTTCATCTATTTTTTCGCGTTGTAATCCAGATAATGTCTTTAACCTCATATCTAAAATTGCTTGTGCCTGTATATCAGAAAGTTTAAATCTTTCCATTAATTGTTCTTTTGCATCATCATAAGCATTTCTAATTATTGAAATAACTTCATCAATATTATCAATTGCTATTTTTAATCCTTCTAATATATGAAGTCTTGCCAAAGCTTTATCTAGTTCAAATTGAGTCCTTCTTAATGTAACTTCTTTCCTATGTTCCAAATAATAATCTAAACATTGTCTTAATGTTAATATTTTTGGTTCACCATGCACTAAGGCAAGCATGATAATACCGAAACTTGTTTGCATTTGAGTATTTTTATATAATTGATTTAAAACAACCTGTGCGTTTGCATCTTTCTTTAATTCAATTACCACTCTAACTCTTTCTTCTCTATCAGATTCATCCCTTATTTCTGAAATTCCTTCAAGTCTCTTTTCTCTAACTAAATCAGCAATGTTTTCAATTAATTTTGCTTTGTTCACTTGATAAGGTAATGAATGAACAATGATTTTTTGTTTTCCTCCTGCTACTTCTTCAATTTCTGCTTCTGCTCTTAAAATTATTTTTCCTCTTCCTGTTTTATATGCCTCCTTTATTCCTTCTGTTCCTAAAATAAGTCCTTCTGTCGGAAAATCAGGCCCTTTTATGATTTGCATTAAATCTTCATCAGTAACTTCATCTTCATCAATAATTTTAATTAATCCATCAATTACTTCTGTTAAATTATGTGGAGGAATATTAGTTGCCATACCAACTGCAATTCCTGATGATCCATTTACAAGTAATGCAGGAATTTGTGCTGGTAAAACAACGGGTTCTTGAAGTCGAGCATCAAAGTTAGGCATAAAATCAACCGTATTTTTCTCAATATCAGTAAGCATTAGTTCTGATATTTTTGACATTCTTGCTTCAGTATAACGATATGCAGCTGGTGGGTCTCCATCAATAGATCCAAAATTTCCATGTCCATCAACTAGCATATATCTCATAGAAAAGTCTTGAGCTAATCTTACTAATGCATCATAAACAGAAGCATCTCCATGTGGGTGATATCTACCCAAAACATCTCCAACTGTTGTTGCTGATTTTCTGTATGGTTTATCTGGAGTTAATCCATCTTCATGCATAGTATATAAAATTCTTCTATGAACCGGTTTTAAGCCATCCCTGACATCTGGAAGTGCACGAGAAACTATAACACTCATTGCATAATCAATGTATGCTGTTCTCATTTCTTCTTCTATATCTCTTTCAATTATTTTTCCATCTTGTCTCTCTGCCATGTCTTTACCTCTTTCCACTCGTTTTATACATTTTGTATTATACTAAAAACAAGAATTATTTGCAAGAATATTTTACAAAATCTTTTATTTATATTAGTTAAACTTTTTTGCTAATTCTAGTTCTTCCTCTGATAAATTAAAATTTTTCCCATTATTTTTTATTAACTCGTGTAAAGTTTCAACATAATTTGCATTATTCAAAGTGTTTTGTATTGGAGCCAAATTTTCTAATTTTTCTTTAATTTTATTATATTCTTTCTCCATACCATTGAAGTCTTTTTTTTCATAGTATCTTTTCCAATTATCAATATATTTATCTACTAATTCAACATTACTTATTTGATTGTTTAATGTTGCTTCTATATTTCTTTCTACATTAGACAAAATCGCCGTTTTTCCATTTTTTATTATTTCTCCTAATTCATTACTTATTTTTCCTGTTTCCTCTCCTTTATTCACAACAGAATCTAAAATTGTAGAAACCTTGTCTATTATACCACCATTTTTTATAACACTTTGAAGTTGTCCAATATTATCAAAATTCCCTGAAACAATTCCAAAAGCTTCCTTTCCCGTCTCAATCACATCATTTATTGACTTTTTTACTCCATCTTTTAATCCAAATGTTATCAAATTATCTTTTAAATCTATTATTTCATCCTCTACAATATCAGGAAGTAAAAAACGTAATCCTATATCTATCCCATTATTTATTGTTTTCCATAAAGTGCTATTTAAAAAATCTTGCTTTTTGTTATTTTCTAATTTAATTTCTTGTATTTGATTTAATTCCATTTTTTCTCCTTTTTATATTTCATTAATTATTTTTAAATATTCTTTTTTTAATTTTATATTTTCATATTTTAAATTATTTTTTTCATTATATGAATAATCATAATATTTGTTTTTTTTAATAAATCCTATTATTTTATATTTCTTAAAAATTTTTTTTATTATTTTTTTATTTATAGAATATTTATCTATTTTATTAAAAATCAAATATGTTTTTTTTATATCAATTTTATTTTTTAAAATTAATTCATTTATCGTTTCCATATTTATTTTTATTTTTTCGATGGTTGCTTCTAAAACAAAAATAATTTTATACATATTTTTATTTTCATTTTTATAAAAATTAATTATATTTTTTTCTTTTAAAAAAATTTCTTTTTTGTTTTTTATTAATTTTTTTATGTTTTTTATAATTATTGTTTTTCCAACTTTCTTATCTCCTGTTATAATTATTATTTCTTTATTTTTTTTATATTTAAATAATTCTTCATCTTTTTTATTAATTATATTTTTTAGTATTTTTATTTCTTTTTTTAAATTTTCTTCTACATTTATTTCTGCCTCTTTTATTTTTTTTATAAATTCATTTATATTAATTTCATTATTATAAAAAATATTTTCTATGTTTTCTTCTTTTAATAATTTTTCTATTTCTATATTTTTATTTTCCATAATAAAAAAAATATTTATTTTATTATTTATTTTTTTTATATTTTTAATTAATGTAATAATATCAATTTCTCCTTCTAATTTTTCATACAATATTAATATATCAATTTTATTATTTTTTTCTAAAACTTCTAAAATCCCTTCTTTATAAAATATGTCTTCTTTTATAATTTTTATATTTTTTTCTTTTTGTAATAAATTATTAATATTTTTATTTCCAACTGCAGTTAATATTTTAATCATTTTTCCTCCTTTTTATTTACCTTCTATTATTTCATTTTCCATTTCAGAACTTTCTATTTTTGCTAACACATGTTCATCGCCAATAAACATCAAACATTCTCCTCTTTTTAGAGATTTTATTTCTATTTTTTCTTTTTCTGTCAAATTAATATTTTCCGATAAAATTTTTATATTTTCTTCCTCTAATGAAAAAAAAGATTTAATACTTGAATTGTTTAAAATACTTTTTCCGTAAATACCTCCCTCTAAACTAAATAAATCTGAAATATCCTGGGTAATTGCCACTCCACTACCACCATATTTTCGTATTGTCTTAAATATTTTATAAATAAATGATGCAACATCTTTATTTGATGTTACTCCTATTAGTCTCCATATTTCATCTAAATAAATTGCTTTTTTATTTTTTCTATTTATCTTTATTTTGTCCCAAAACAACTCTGTAAATAAATACATTCCATATTTTAAATTTTCTTCTCCTAATTCATATACATCTGCTATAATTAATTTGTTTTTTAATTCTATATTTGTATAATTATTAAAAAATTTAAGAGAGCCTTTTACAAAAGGGATTAATTTGATACTAAATTTTTTTGTTCTTTTATCTTTTAATAAAATATTATATAGATCCTCTAAAATCGGCATATTTTTATAAGATTTAAATTTTTTTGAAATAATATTATTTTTATTTTCAATATATAAACTATTATCATCAAAAGTAATGTTTTTTTGTTTATAAACTTCAATTAATTTTTCTTCTAATATCGCTTTTTCTTCTTCATTAAGCGTTCCAAAAATCAAATTGAAAAAACCAATCAATTTACTTAATTTTGCAGCTAAAAATCCTTCCTCTCCATCTTCTAAAGATTCTTCTCTGATATCTAAAATATTTACATATGTTTTTGAAGATGGTCCTATTATTATGTTTGTTCCTTCAAGTTTTTCTCCAATTTTAATATATTCTCTTTCTGGATCAATTACATATTGTTCTATTCCCATTAATCTATATCTCAAAATTAATAGTTTTGTATAAAAAGATTTTCCTGCCCCAGACGTTCCAAAAATACACATATTTGCATTTTTATATTTTTCTGTATCATATCTATTCACAAAAATTAAAGAATTGTTGTAAATATTTTTTCCTATAAAAATTCCTTCTTCATCAAAAATGTTTGATGAAATAAATGGAAAAGTTGAAATTAATCCTGATGTTAACACATTTCTTTTAGCTGCATTTTTTATATCAATATTATTTTCATTAATCGGAAGCGAACTTAAAAAAACTTGTTCTTGTCTGAAGTTTGCTCTTCTTGTTTGCATTCCTTTGCTTTGCATCAGCCCTTCTATATTATTTAAATTATATTCTAAATCTTTAATATTATCAGAAAATAATTCTACATAAATATATAAAAAATATAAATCTTCATTGTTTACTTGCATTTCTTTTCTTATATATTTTGCATCATTGTACGTGTATATTGCAATATCTATATCTTCCCTATTAGGATTGTTATCATTTATATCTACACCAACATTTCCTATATGATAGGTTAAATCTTTTATTGTTTTATATTGATCTTGTTTTTCATAAAAAATAGAAATATTCATATTAATATTTGTTTCTATTAATGATTTTAATAAAACTTCATTTTGTTCTCTATAATAATTAACAACGATTAACCCACTATAATATAAATTATCTATTTCTAAATATTTAGGATTCTTTAAATTAACATATGCAGGCGAAATTTCATCTTGTATTTTTACACTTCCATTATAAAAGTTTTTTTGTTTTTGTTTTTCTTTGTTTTTTATTTTTTCTAAAATTATTTTTTCCTCCTTTTCATTTTAAAAAAATTCTTGAATTAAAAAAAATATTAAATAGTTCTTTTATTTCTTTTTTTGAATTATATTCCAAAACTATATTTCCACATCTAAATAAAGTTTCTTTTATTTTAAAATATTTTTCATTTAATTTTTGAAAAATATTTTCTTCTTGTTCTTCATTATTTTCTGAAATTATTATATAAAAATTTTTTGTGGATGAATTTTTAATAGAATTAAATTTTTGAATAAAATTGAAATAATTATTTGATAATTTGTATAAAATTTCTTTTTTTTCTTTTTTTACGTTTTCATTTATTTTTTCAATATTTTTATTTAAATTTTGTTTTGTACTTTGAATTAAAATTTGAATATCAAAATTACATGTTTTTAAAAAAATTTTATATGATTCTAAAATTGCCTTTTTTTCTAGTTCTGATTTTAGATTAAAATTAATTGGATTTATTTTTAAAATTTTTAAATATTTTTTATTTTTTAATTTTATAATTCCACTTTCAAATATTTTTTCTATTGGTAGCCATTCTTGAACAGAAAAAATTTTTTCTCCTTTTTTTATAAATTTGTTTCTCCTTTCAAAATAAATTTTGATAACCATTATAATACTAAAAATATAAAAGTCAAGAAAAATATTTTGACATTTTTCGACTTTTTTTGTATATTTTTTTTATTTTTGTAAATAATATTTTTAGTAAGGTTAATAATAGTTGATCAAAGAGAAACATTAGATTAAATACCTTTAGTTTAATGTTTTTCGAGCAAAGATATATAATAGTTAATTTTTTGATTATTATGTGTCGGAGATAAGAATGTATTATTTGCAGGTAAGCTATTTATATTATGGTTACAATGAAGGTAATATATTCGAGATAAGATTTCTTGTGTAGTTCTTAATGGTCTCTAGTATTCCCTTGTTTGGAAGAATTAGGTTATTAAAACTATGCTAGTGGTCGAGCGAAGGATTAATATTTTTGGTTTATAGCTTATTTATATAGCAATATATATTAGGTTAGAATATTAGATGTATTAGTTTTAGTAAAGATTATTATTAGCTTTACTTGATGAAAAAAGCATATTGATTAATTTCAATATGCTTTTTCATTTTTTCTATACATCTAAATTCTTTACATGTCTTGCATTGCTTTCAATAAATTCTCTCCTTGGTTCAACATCATCTCCCATTAATATTGTAAATGTTTCATCTGCTTTTATTGCATCATCCATTGTTACTTTTACTAATATCCTTGTTTCTGGGTTCATTGTTGTTTCCCATAATTGTTCAGGATTCATTTCTCCTAAACCTTTATATCTTTGAATTGAAAGTTGATCTTTTGTTATTCCCTTTTCTTCTAATTCTTTATATGCTTTATCTAAATCATCATCTGTATAACAATATATATCATCAATTCCTTTTTTAGACAATTTATATAAAGGTGGTTGAGCTAAAAATACATTTCCATTTTCAATTAGAGGTCTCATATACCTAAAGAAAAATGTTAATAATAATGTTCTAATATGTGAACCATCAACATCTGCATCTGCCATTATTATAACTTTTCCATATCTTATTTTTGTAATATCAAATTCTGCTCCTATTCCTGCTCCAATTGCAATAATTACAGGATTTAATTTATCATTTCCATATATTTTATCTGCTCTTGCTTTTTCAACATTAAGCATTTTTCCCCATAGTGGAAGAATTGCTTGATAACGTCTATCTCTTCCCTGTTTTGCACTTCCTCCTGCTGAATCTCCCTCAACTATATAAACTTCGCATTCTTCAGCTACTTTACTACTACAATCTGCAAGTTTTCCAGGAAGAGTTGTTGACTCTAATGCTGATTTTCTTCTTACTAATTCTCTTGCCTTTCTCGCTGCTTCTCTTGCCCTTGATGCACTTATACATTTTTCCAAAATTGCTTTTGCAACATTCGGATTTTCTTCTAAAAAGCTTGATAAAGCATCATTTACCATACTCATTACAACACCTGTAACTTCACTATTTCCTAACTTTGTTTTAGTTTGTCCTTCAAATTGTGGTTCTTTTACTTTAACAGATACCACTGCTGTTATTCCTTCTCTTATATCTTCCCCTTGAAGATTATCATCTTTTTCTTTAATAATATTATGTGCTCTTGCATAATCATTAAATACCTTTGTTAAAGAACGCTTAAATCCTTCTAGATGTGTTCCACCTTCTACTGTATTAATATTATTTACGAATGTATAAATATTTTCAGAATATGCTGTTGTATATTGAATAGCAATTTCGACTGGTACTTCTCCATTTTTTTCAATATAAATAGGTGTAGCATTTATTTTTTCTTTACTTTTATTTAAATATTCAACAAAAGATACAAGTCCTCCTTCAAAGCAGAATTCTGCCTTTTTTATTTCTTCTTCTCTTTGATCTTCTATTGTTATTTTTAATCCTTTAGTTAAAAAAGCTATTTCTCTAAGTCTTGTTTCAAGTGTTTCGTAATTATACTCTATAGTTTCAAAAATACTTCCATCAGCTAAAAATCTTACTTGTGTTCCTGTTTCATTTGTTTCTCCTATTTTTTCAAGAGGAGAAACTGTTTTTCCCTTCTCAAATTTTATTTTATATATTCCACCATCTCTTTTTACTATAACTTCTGTCCAATCAGAAAGAGCATTAACTACAGAAGCTCCAACACCATGAAGTCCTCCTGATACCTTGTATCCACTATCTCCACCAAATTTTCCACCTGCATGAAGGACAGTATATACAGTTTCTACTGTAGAAAGTTTTGTTTTTGGATGTATTTCTACGGGAATACCTCTTCCATTATCTGTTACTGAAATAATATTTCCTTTTTCAATTACAATATTTATTTCCGTACAATATCCGGCTAAAGCTTCATCTACACCATTATCTACAATTTCATATACTAAATGGTGTAATCCTCTTATTGATGTACTTCCTATATACATTCCCGGTCTTTTTCTTACAGGATCTAGTCCTTCTAAGACTTGTATTTGTTCAGCTCCATATTTATGCTCGTATTTTTCCATCTATCTTGCATATCCTTTCTTTCGATAAAATTATATTTATATAATAATTGTAAATTAACTTTTTGTCAAATGTAAATTTTTTTATTTTTCAAAAATTTTTCCTTCAATAACATTAAAAATTTTTCCTTCCATATTTTTCAATAATAATTTGTCAGTACATGTAATAATTACTTGAGTATCTTTTATATTTTCCATAAAATTATTTCTTCTTTTTTCATCTAATTCTGACATAAAATCATCCAATAATAAAATTGGCTTTTCATTTATTTCTTCTTTTATTACTTCAAGTTCTGACATTTTAAGAGAAAGCATAGCTGTTCTATGTTGTCCTTGTGATCCATAAATATTTACTGGTTTATCATTAATATAAATTATAAAATCATCTCTGTGAATACCCTTTGTTGTAAATCCCTTTATAATATCTATCTTTCTTGTTCCTTTTAATATTTTCTTATATTTTTCTTCATTTAAACAATCACTAATATATTCTATTTTTATATTTTCTTTCTTTTCAGTAATAATATTATGAATATTTTCTATTTTATTTTTTATTTTTTCTATAAATTCATTTCTATAATTTGAAATTATTTTTGCGTAATTAACTAATTGTTCTTCCCAAATTTCTAATATATCTTCTTCTTTTTTTTCTATTTTTAATTTTTTTAAATAATTATTTCTTTCTTCTAATGTTTTTAAATATAAATTATATGTATGTAAATAATTTGGTCTTAATTGACTGATCATAATATCTAAAAATTTTCTTCTATTTTGAGGTCCTCCTTTTAAAATATTTATATCATCAGGTGTAAAAATTACAGAATGAATATTTCCAAAAAGCTCACTTAATTTTTTTATTTTTATATCATTCACTAAAATATTTTTTTTATTTCCTATAAATATTTTAATATTTCCACTTCTATCCTCTTTTTCAAAATCGATTTCTAAATTAGAAATTTCTTTTCCAAATTTTATTAATTCTGAATCTTTATTTGTTCTAAATGATTTCCCAATACTGAATAAAAAAATTGCCTCTACTATATTTGTTTTCCCTTGTGCATTTTCTCCATAAAAAATATTAATATTTTTATTTAAATTAATTTCTTGATTTTCATAATTTCTAAAATCTTTTATTTTAATTTTTTTTATCCACATTTTTTCTCTCCAAAAAGTCACAACTTTACTATTAAAAAAATAAGGTAAGAGACTTTCTCTTACCAAATTTTTTTATTCATTTTTTAATCTAATTGGTAAAATCATATATACATAATCATTTTTGTCAACAGATTTTATTAAACAAGGTGAAACATTTGTACCAAATTCAATATAAATTTCTTCTTCGTCAATTGCCTTTAAACTATCTAAGAAGTATTTAGGATTAAATCCTACCTCTAAGTTTTTACCTTCTGTTGAAATAAACAACTCTTCTTTTGCATCTCCTGTCTGATTTGTACAAAGAATTGTCATTTTTCCTATATCTATAGAAACCTTAACAGGATATTTTTTTTCTTTTTCTATTGCTGACGCAGAAATTAAACTAATTCTTTCAAAACTATTTTGTAAATTCTGTTTTTCTACTCTAACTCTTGTTTGCCATGTTGTTGGAATAACAGTTGAATAATTTAAAAATTCTCCATCTAAAATTCTAGTAACAACCTTACAATTTTCCATCTCAAAAACAGCTTGATTCTTTGAAACTCCTATAGTAATTTGATCAAAAGAATCAGTCAAAATTTTGTTAACTTCATTTAATGTTTTAGCTGGAATAACTGCTTTAAAGTCATTTGTTTGAGTTGTTATATTAATAGTTCTTAACGCTAATCTAAATCCATCAATTGCAACAATATTTAATTTATTATCTTTTATTTCAAATAAACATCCTGTAAAAATTGGTCTTGTTTCTTCTGTGCTTACTGCAAAAATTGTTCTTCTTATCATATTTTTTAAAATATTTTGTTCCAATGATATAGAATTTTCTACTTCAATTTTTGGTAATTCTGGAAATTCTTCTGGATTCATTGTAGCAAGTTTATATAAAGCTCCTTCACATTCAATTGTTAATAAATTATTTTCATTTATACTAATATGAATTTCAGAATCTGGTAATTTTCTAATAATTTCTGTAAACATTATTGCATTTACAACTATACTTCCTTGTTTCTTTACATCACATTCCATTATATATTCAATACCTAATTCTAAATCATATGTTGTAAGTTTTATTTCATTATCATTTGTTTGAATAAGAATGCCTTCTAATATTGGCATTGTAGTTTTAGTTGCAACTCCTCTAACTACGGAATTAAGAGCTTTTAATATTTTATCTTTAAAACAAATAAATTCCATCAAAAAATTCTCCTCTCTTTTTTATATATAATATAAATAATTTTAGTAGTAATAGTAGTAGGTAATGTGGAAATTGTGGAAAACTCGTAAATTAATGGATATCCGTATAAAAATCTGTATGGATAACTTTGTGGACAACACCCCATACTTATCCACAACATTAACAAATAAATGTTAATAATTGGATATCCACAAATTTTAAACAGCATTTCCACATATGGTTGTGGATAACGAATCTAGCAGTTCCGTAAGAAGAAAAATAATTATTTTATTCAAACAAAATTTTTGACAAACAAAAATTTTAAAAATTTCTTCTATATTTTTACCATTTTAATTTTCAACATTTAAAATTATATTTTTCACACTTTCCACAATTAATTTTGTGTTTGGTTTTTCTTTAATTTCTTTTTCTATTTTTTTATAAGCATGCATTACTGTGGAATGATCTCTTTTTCCAAAATCTAAACCTATTTGAGGAAAGCTCATATTGGCCACTTCTCTACATAAATACATAGCAATTTGCCTTGGAAAAGCAATATCATTAGAACGCTTTTCTCCTAAAAGATCTTTTTTATCAATACTAAAATATTTAGCAATCGTTTCTTGAATATAATCTGAAGAAATTACCTTTTCTTTTTTAGATATAAATTCATTTATTACATTTTCCGCAAGTTCTATTGTAATAGGACAATGCATTAAATAAGCTCTTGCTATAATTTTATTAAAAACACCTTCTAATTCTCGAATATTTGAGTCTATTTTAGAAGCAATATTTGCTAAAATTTCATCTGCTATTATAATGTTTTCTTCTAAAGCTTTTTTTCTTAAAATAGCAACTTTAGTTTCATAATCTGGACAAGAAATATCTGCTAAAAGACCCCATTCAAATCTCGATTTTAATCTATCCTCTAAAAAAGGAATATCTCTAGGAGGCTTATCACTAGAAATTATGATTTGTTTTCCATTTTCATATAAAGTATTAAATGTATGGAAAAATTCTTCTTGAACTCTTTCTTTATTTGCAATAAATTGAATATCATCTATTAGAAGAGCATCTGCTGAACGATATTTATTCCTAAAAGGATCATTTTTACCATCTCTAATTGAGTTTATAAGATGATTAGTAAATTGCTCTGATGTAACATAAATAATATTCATAGTATTATTTTTTTGATATATTCTGTTTCCTATAGCTTGCATTAAATGAGTTTTTCCAAGACCAGATCCACCATAAATAAAAAGAGGATTATAAGTTTTTGCAGGATTATCTGCGACTGCAAGAGCTGCTGCCTGAGCAAATCTGTTGTTATTTCCAACAACAAAAGTATCAAAAGTATACTTAGGATTTAACCCTGGAGCAGTATTAGTATGAACTTTTGGTTCTGGAAGATCTACAGAAGAAAAATCATTTTCATCTTCATTATTTTTATCTTCTTCTAAAGAATGAACAGAAAAAGAGTAATCTTTATTTGTTATCATTCTAATAGTATGTAAAATTAAACTTGAATATCTATTTTCTAATAAATCTTTTATATAAGATCCATCACATTGAAATACAATATTTGAGTTATCAATGTGTTCAATTGTTAAAGGCTGAATGTTTGTGTCATAGATAATAGGAACAATTTCAGACTTTAGGGCTTCTTTTATACGAGACATCAATTCTGTTTTATCTAAATTAGTCTCCATGAACATCTCCTTTCGAAAGTAATATAAAAAGTAACAAATTATGTACATTGATTTTATATAATTACCAATAAAAGTTATCCACATGATTTTCCACAATTAAAAATGTTTAAAATACAATCTTTTGAAAATATTAAATAATAAAAAGCTTGAAATCCGTATAAACAAAAGGATTTATAAAATTTAATATTATAAAATTAATATTTCCAAAAAAAGAATTAACATGTGTATAACTATTGTTTCATAATTTTAACATTTATAATATTTTAAAATATAAATATTAAAAAAGTTATACAACATTTTTTTCTAAAAATCAACAAAAATAAAAAAAATAAATAAAAAAAAATCCGGAAAACCTTATTTCCTTAAGAAAGAAAAAATTTTTTTGTGTTTTTCATTGACTTTTTTCTTATTTTAGAGTATAATATTTTCGTTTATATTTAATTTTTGAAATATAATAAAAAATAAAAAATAAAAATTATCAATTGGAGGTGTTTAAATTATGAAAATGACTTTTCAACCAAAAAAAAGACATAGAACAAAAACACATGGATTTTTTGCAAGAATGAAAACAAGAGCAGGAAGAAATGTCTTAAAAGCTAGACGTGCAAAAGGAAGAAAAAATATTTGTGCATAGGGAGATTTATAATGAAAGCAACTAAAATGCTAAAAAAAAATTATGAATTTAAATATGTACTGACAAAAGGAAAATACTACGCAGGAGATTATATAAAAGCATATATAATTCAAAATAAAAAAAATAGTAATTTTTTGGGACTAGCCATAAATTCTCATTTACGGAAAAGCAGTTAAAAGAAATAAAATAAAAAGACTTTTAAGAGAAAGTTATAAATGTTTAGAAGAAAAAATAAAAAAAGGATATAATATTGTTTTTTTAATAAAAAAAGAAGTAAATATAGAGAAAATAAACTTCCAACAAATAAAAGAAGATATGTCAAAGATTTTAAAAAAAGCTGAATTAATGGAAAAAGAATAAAATGAAAAGGTTTTTAATTAAAATAATAGAATGGTATCAAAAACACATATCATTATGGTTAGAGAGTAAAAATATAAGATGTAAGTATTATCCGACATGTTCAGAATATACAAAACAAGCAATAATAAAATATGGCACAATAAAAGGACTTTTATTAGGAATATTCAGAATTTTGAGATGTAATCCTTTTTCAAAAGGGCGGATATGATCCATTAAAATAAAAATATCCATAAAATGGAGGAAGTATATTATGATAGCTTTTTTTGCTAATTTATTTGGATACATTCTTAATTTTTTATATGAGTTTGTTAACAACTTTGGATTAGCAATAATTTTATTTTCTATATTAATAAAATTATTAATGTTACCAATGTCAATAAAACAACAAAAAACAATGAAAAAAACACAAAAGATTAATGAAGAAATGAAGCAAATTCAATTTAAGTATAAGAATGATCCTGAAAAAATGAATCAAGAAGTAATGAGTTTGTATAAAAGAGAGAACATGAGTCCATTTTCAGGATGTTTGAGTTCTATTTTACAGATAATACTATTATTCGCAGTTTTTTATTTGGTAAGATCACCGCTTACATACATGAGAAAAATTGATACAGGAGTGATTGAAAAATTACAAGGAGCAGTAGAAGCAACAGGAAATGTAAGTAACTATAAGGAAATTGCTGTAGTAGACTACATAAATAGGATTAAACAGGAAAAAGAGGCTGGAAATGAGCAAGTAAGCCAAGAAGAAAATATAGAAAAAAATGAGGAAACATCACAAGAAGAAAAACCAGAAGAAATAGAACAAAATGAAGAAAAAGATAACTTTAATGTATATGATTATGTTGATGAAGCATATATAAATATGGAATTTTTAGGATTAGATTTAAGTAAAGTTCCGACAGAAAACATTACAAACATAAAAACTCTTATAATTCCAATTTTATATGTAATAACATCAATTGTATCTATCAAAATGTCAACCAATATGACTAACAAGAAAAGTAAGGAAGACGGAGAAAGCAGTGATGAATATGATCCTATGGCAGAAGCAAACAAGAGCATGAGTTGGTTAATGCCAATGATGTCTATTTCAATTGCTTTAATTGCTCCTTTAGGACTGGCATTATATTGGTTAGTAAATAATATTTTAATGATGATAGAAAGAGTAATGATATATAAATTTATAAAAATATAAAAGAAAGTGAAGAGGAGGCAAGAGAAATGCCTAAAGAAAGTATTATTGCAGAAGGAAAAACAACAAATGAGGCAATTGAAAACGGACTAAAAGAATTGAAAGTTTCTAAAAACATGGTAGATATAAAGATTTTAGAAAACGAAGATAAAAGAAGTTTTTTTAGTATTTTGGCACCAAGAGTTGTTAAAGTGGAACTTACATTAAAAGAAAATATCCACGAAAAAGCACCAATAAAAAAAGAAAGAAAACCAGTAACACAAGAAGCAATATTACAGGCAGAAAACAACGTAAATGTTTTTTTAAAACAATTCCTTGAAAAAATGGGAAATGATATAACATATAAAATAAACAAAGATGAATGTGGTATTGAAGTTATAATAGAAGGAAAAGAAGCAGGAAATTTAATTGGATATAGGGGAGAGACATTATATGCTATGCAATCTATAATTTCTGCTGTTGCAAATAAAAATGCTACGGAAAAAATAAGAGTATTGGTAGATATAGAAAATTATAAAGAAAAAAGAGAAAAAGCATTGGAAGATTTAGCTATTAAACTTTCGAAAACAGTTGAAAGAACAAAAAAACCGATAACATTGGAGCCAATGCAAGCATATGAAAGAAAAATAATTCATACAACTTTACAAGATTCTCTAAAAGTAAAAACAGAAAGTATAGGAGAAGAACCAAGAAGAAGAGTTGTAATAAGTTTAAAATAAATAAAAATCAGAAGTCAAAGTTCCGATTTTAATCTAAAAGATTAATTATAAAGGAATTTTGACTTTTTTGGTAAATGGAGGATTTTATGAATAGTACGATTGCTTCGATTTCTACTGCACCAGGAATTGGCGGAATAGGAATTATTAGATTAAGTGGAGATAATTGTTTTAATGTTTTAGAAAAGATATTTAAAGCAAAAACTCCCAAAAAAATAGAAGAAATTCCTGGATACACCATAAAATACGGACATATTGTAGAAGGAGATAATGTAATTGATGAGGTTTTGGTTTCTTATTTTAAAGCACCAAAAAGCTACACAGCGGAAAACATGTGTGAAATAAACTCACATGGGGGAAATGTAGTTATGAGAAAGATTATGGATCTATGCTTAAGAAATGGTGCAGAAATGGCAGAACCAGGAGAATTTACTAAAAGAGCATTTTTAAATGGAAGAATTGATTTATCACAAGCAGAAGCAGTAATTGATATAATTAATGCTAAAACGGAGAGAGAAGCAACAGAAGGAACAAAACAATTAGAAGGATGGCTCGCAATAGAAATAAGAAAAATAAAAAAAGATTTGTTAGAAATTTTATCCAATATCGAAGTTTCTATAGACTATCCAGAATATGACGTCCCAGAGGTTCAAGAAGACGATTTGAGAAAAAAGATGGACAAAGTATTAGGTAAGCTTTTAGAATTGGCTAAATCTTTCGATAATGGCAAAATAATAAAAGAAGGAATAAAAACAGCAATTATAGGAAGACCAAATGTAGGAAAGTCTTCATTACTAAATGCTATTTTGAAAGAAGATAGAGCAATTGTTACGGAATATGAGGGAACAACAAGAGATACAATAGAAGAATTTGTAAATATTAATGGTATTTCTTTAAAATTAATTGATACAGCAGGTATAAGAGAAACATCAAATGAAATAGAAAAGATGGGAATTGAAAAATCAAGAAAAATTGCTAAAGAAGCAGAGCTTATAATATTTATTCTTGATGCAAGCAAAGATTTTTCAGATGAAGATAGAGAAATTTTAGAAAAAATAGATAAAAACAAAACAATAATCGTATTAAATAAAATAGATCTGAAAACAAAAATTTCAAAAAATGCGAAAGAAATCAAGGATTTCAAGAATATTGTTGAAATATCTGCATTGAAAAAAGAAGGTATAAATGAATTATATAATAAGATAACTAATTTGTTTAATTTAAATGAAATTAATTTAGATAATGAAGTTATCATTACAAATGAAAGGCACAAAAATCAAATACAAAAAGCTATAAATAGCTTAAACGAAGCAAAAAATAGCATGGATCAAAACATGCCGATTGACATAATATCAATAAGTTTAAAAAACGTATTAACCAATTTAGGTGAAATTACAGGGGAAGAAGCAAGTGAAGAAATAATTAATGAAATTTTTTCGAGATTTTGCTTAGGAAAATAGAACAAAATTTCTTGTTCCACGAAAAAAAAGAAAAATGAGGAGAATAAAAATGAGTTATTACGCAGGAGAATATGATGTAGCTGTAATAGGTGCAGGACACGCAGGATGCGAAGCAGCTCTTGCAGCAGCAAGAATGGGAATGAAAACATTGATTTTTTCTATTAGTTTAGAAGCGGTAGCAAATATGCCATGTAATCCACATATAGGAGGGAGTTCAAAAGGACATTTGGTTAGAGAAATAGACGCGCTTGGTGGAGAAATGGGAAAAAATATAGATAAAACTATGATTCAAATTAAAATGTTAAATACATCTAAAGGACCAGCAGTACATTCATTAAGAGCACAGGCAGATAGGAAAAGGTATCAAATGGAAATGAAACATACTTTGGAAAGACAACAAAATTTGGAAATTAAACAAGCTGAAATTGTTGATATAAAAGTAAAAGAAGGTAAAATAGATAGTATTGAAACAGCAGTAGGAGCAATATATAAGGTAAAATCTGTAATTGTATCTACTGGAACATATTTAAGAGGAAAGATATTTATTGGCGAATATTCTAAGGAAAGTGGACCAGATGGTGTATTTCCAGCAAATAAATTATCTGAATGTTTACAAAGATTAGGGATAGAATTAATTAGATTAAAAACAGGAACACCAGCAAGAATAAACAAGAAAAGCATAGATTTCTCAAAAATGGAAGTACAAGAAGGAGAAAATGATATTTGTCCATTTTCTTTTACTTCTGAGCAAAAAAATTTTGAACAAGAAAAATGTTATTTAACATATACAAACGAAAAAACACATGAAATTATTAGAGCAAATTTACATAGATCTCCTTTATATGCTGGAATGATAGAAGGAATAGGACCTAGGTATTGCCCGTCTATTGAAGATAAAGTAGTTAGATTTAGTGACAAGCCAAGACATCAAATTTTTGTTGAACCAATTGGATTAGATACAGATGAAATGTATATACAAGGCATGAGTTCATCACTTCCGGAAGATGTTCAAATAGCTATGTATAGGACTCTTCCTGGATTAGAGCATTGTGAATTTACAAGACCAGCATATGCCATCGAATATGATTCAATAGATCCATCAAAATTAAAACTTTCTTTGGAATATAAAGATATAGACGGGTTGTTTTTTGCTGGACAAACAAATGGAACATCAGGATATGAAGAAGCTGCATGTCAGGGATTAATTGCAGGAATAAATAGTAGTTTAAAAATAAAGGGAAAAGACCCAATTATTTTGGATAGAACACAAGGATATATTGGTGTTTTAATAGATGACATTGTAACCAAAGGAACAAACGAGCCATATAGGATGATGACTTCTCGTGCTGAATATAGACTTTTACTTCGTCAAGATAATGCAGACTTGAGATTAACTGAAATAGGACACAAAGTTGGACTAATTTCAGATGAAAGATATCAAAAATTTTTAAATAAGAAAGAAAACATTGAAAAAGAAGTAAAAAGACTAAAGGAAACAATTGTAAAACCAAGTGAGAAAGTAAATTCTTTATTAGAAGAAAAGGGAACGGCAAAACTTCAGACAGGTTCAACTTTATCAGATTTATTAAAAAGAACAGAAATAACATATAAGGATTTAGAGATAATTGATGAAAAAAGACCTGATCTTTCAAAACAGGAAACAGAAGAAGTAGAAATACAAATAAAATATGAAGGATATATTAAAATAGAAGAAGAACAAGTTGCTAAATTTAAAAAAATGGAGTCAAAGCTTTTGCCACAAGATATTGATTATACTGAAATAAAAGGTTTAAGACTAGAAGCAAGACAAAAATTAAATAAAATAAAGCCTCTATCAATAGGGCAAGCATCAAGGATATCTGGAGTGTCACCAGCAGATATAAATGTGCTTTTAATATATTTACAATTGCAAAAAAAGAATAAAAAATAGGAGATAAAAATGGAAAAGGATTTTAAGAGTGTATTAGAGGAAAAAGCAAAAAGAATAAATGTAAATCTATCTGATAAAAGTATAATAGATTTTTATGAATATATGCAATTGCTTTTAGAGTGGAACAAAAAAATAAATTTAACGGCAATAACTGAAGAAGATGAAATTATAGTAAAACATTTTGTGGATTCTTTAACTATTTTAAAATATATTGATGAAGAAGAAAAAATTATAGATGTAGGAACAGGAGCAGGATTCCCTGGAATTCCTCTTGCTATAGTAAAGAGAAAAAACAAATTTACATTAGTTGATTCATTAAATAAAAGAATTAACTTTTTAAAAGAGGTTAAGGAAAAAATAGAATTAAATAATATAGAGGCAATACATTCTAGAGCAGAGGATTTTGGACAAGACAAAAATCAAAGAGAATCATTTGATATTGCAATTTCAAGGGCAGTTGCTAAGTTAAACACTTTGGTAGAATATTTAATTCCTCTTGTTAGATTAAATGGAAAGATAATTTGCATGAAAGGAAATCAAATAGAAGAAGAACTTAAAGAAGCTTCTTTTGCAATTAAAGAATTAGGAGGGGAAATCAAACAAAAAGAAGAATTTTTACTTCCAGGAACTGATATCAAAAGAACCATAATTGTAATTGAAAAAATAAAAAAGACTCCAGAAAAATATCCGAGAAAATCGGGACTACCATCAAAAAATCCATTAAAATAATTTTTAAAACTTTTGTGGAACATTTGCTTAAAACTATTATAAATAAAAGAAAAAAAGAAAAGATTTAGCAGAAAAAAGATATGTTTGTGTAAAAATAATATGTAAACAAAAATCTTTAACCAAAAATGAAAAAATAATATTGACATCTTCTTAATATTTGTATAATATAGGGATGTTAATATTTTTTTAAATGGAGGAAAGGAATTGGGAAAAATAGTAGCAGTAGCAAATCAAAAAGGTGGAGTTGGAAAAACAACAACAACAGTTAACTTAGGAACAATCCTAGCCAAAAGAAAAAGAAGAGTTTTAATAATAGATGCAGATCCACAGGGAAATGCAACAAGTGGATTAGGTGTAGAAAAAAATGCAGAAAATTCAACATATGATTTATTAATAACTGAAACAGAAGCAAAAGATATTATCCAAAACACAAGTATAAAAAATTTAGATATTTCTCCATCAAACATAAATTTAGCAGGAGCTGAAGTAGAACTAGTTTCAATGATATCAAGAGAGCAACGACTTAAAGAAAAATTAGATCTGATAAGAAATAATTATGATTATATTTTAATAGATTGTCCTCCATCTCTAGGACTTATTACATTAAATGCTTTTACAGCAGCAGATAGTGTCCTTATACCAGTACAATGTGAATATTATGCTTTAGAGGGACTAGGGCAACTCCTAAATACAATTGAATTAGTAAGAAAGCATTTAAACAAAAATCTATATATAGAAGGAGCTTTATTGACGATGTATGACATCAGAACCAATCTTGCTAATCAAGTAGTTAAAGAGGTAAAAAAATTTTTTCAAAATAAAGTATATAAAGCTGTAATTCCAAGAAATGTTAGATTGAGTGAAGCACCAAGTTATGGAGTTCCAATAACTATATATGATCCTAAATCTAAAGGTGCAAGGAGTTACGAAAAATTTGCAAAAGAATTTTTACTTATAAATGAAGGAAAATAAAATGGAAAGGATGATACAAATGGCAAAAAAAACAGGACTAGGGAAGGGATTAGATGCATTGTTTTCAATGCCAATACCAGAAGAAGAAAAGCAACAAGAAAATGATATATTAAAAAATTTAAAAATAATAGAAATTGAGCCAAACAAAGAGCAAGCAAGAAAAAGATTTGATGAAGAAGCTCTTGATGATCTTGCAGAATCTATAAAAATGTATGGAGTAATACAACCAATTGTTGTAACAAAAAAAGATGGATATTATTCAATAGTTGCAGGAGAAAGAAGATGGAGAGCAGCAAAAAAAGCAGGATTAGAAGAAATTCCAGCTATAATTAGGGAAGATGATGATAAAAAGAACAAACAAATTTCTCTAATTGAAAATATGCAAAGAGAAGACTTGAATCCATATGAAAAAGCAGCAGGAATAAGGGCTTTAATGGATGAATATAATTTAACACAAGAAGAAATATCAAAAATCTTAGGAAAAGGAAGAAGCAGTATTGCAAATTCTGTTAGAATATTAAATTTGTGTCCACCAGTATTAGAGCTTGTAAAAAAAGGAAAATTAACAGAAGGACATTGTAAAGCGTTGCTTTCAATAACAGATCCAAGAAAACAATTTGATATGGCAGTAAGATTTATTGAAACAGGAGAATCTGTAAGACAAGCAGAAAAGAAAACACACCATCAAAAAAACAACAAAAAAATTGCGGATAAATATGATGTTATATATAAAGATATTGAAGATACATTTCAAGGATTTTTTGGAACAAAAGTAAAAATAAATGCAGGAAAAAGAAGCGGAAAAATCATAATAAATTATACAAACAATGATGACCTAGAAAGAATATTGGGACTAATAAAGTAATTTTCAAATAAAAAAAGATATGTTTTTATATGAAATCATATCTTTTTTTGTATAGATTAAGAAATTTAGAAAAAAAACAGAATACATCTTGACAAAACATACCAATATGTGGTAATATACAAAATGTGTCACTTGAATAAAAGACATATTTATAAGCCAAACGGAGAGGTGGTCGAGTTGGTTTATGGCACCAGTCTTGAAAATTGGCGTGCGTTTATAGCGTACCGTGGGTTCGAA
>CANRPS010000022.1 GCA_947632585.1 uncultured Clostridia bacterium | reverse complement strand
AACACAGAAGTCAAGCTCATTTGTGCCGAAGATACTTGGAAGTTACCTTCCTGGTAAAATAGGTTGTCGCCAGGTTTTTTTTATTTTAAGGAGAATTATTTATATGTCAAAAATTCTTTGGAAGCCGGGAACATTTATTTATCCAATTCCTGCTGTAATGGTGTCATGTGGTACTATGGAGAATTCTAATATAATAACAGTTGCTTGGACTGGAATAATTAATACTAATCCAGCAATGGTATATATTTCTATAAGACCAGAAAGATATTCATATAATTTAATAAAAAATCAAAAAGAATTTGTTATAAATTTAACTACAAAAGATTTGGCTAAAGCAACAGATTGGTGTGGATGTAGATCTGGAAGTAAATATGATAAATTTAAAGAAATGAACTTACATAAAGAAAAAGCAAAATTTGTAAAATGTCCTATGATTAAAGAAAGCCCTGTTTCAATTGAATGTAAGGTAAGAGAAATAAAACAACTTGGAAGCCACCATATGTTTATAGCTAATGTTTTAGGAATAAATGCTGATAGCAGATATATGGATGAAAAAGGTGCTTTTGATATAAGTAAATGTAATTTAATATCATACTCAAATGGAGGATATTATTTACAAGGGAAAAAAATAGGTAAGTTTGGTTTCTCAGTTCAAAAAAAGAAAAAAACAAAATAATATTAATAAGATTAGATTATTGATTAATAAAATTTTATTAATGTTATTTTTTAATTGTAAAAAATATAAAAAACTGGTAAAAATAGGTTGACATATTGTATTAAAAGTGATAAAATAGTTAGGCATATGTAAATTGGATACATATGTTCACATCGTTAAAAAATGAAAGAAAAAATTCGGAGGTGTTCACATTATGGCAGCAAAAGGACCAAGAGAAAATATTATATTAGAATGTACAGAATGTAAAAACAGAAATTATATGACTTCAAAAAATAAAAGAAATAATACAGATAGATTAGAAATCGTTAAATATTGTAAATTTTGTAAAAAACGTACAACACATAAAGAAACAAAATAATTTAAGCTATTTTAAGGAGGAGCAAAATGCCTAAAAAAGAAAAGGAAATAAAAGAAAAAAAACAGAAAAATAGCTACTTCAAAGAGATGAAAACAGAATTAAAAAAAGTTGTTTGGCCAACACCAAAAGAACTTGTTAATAGTACAATTTCAGTAATAGCTTTTATAGTAATTATAACAGCAATAGTTTTTGTATTAGATTTAGGTTTTGATACTTTAAATAAATATGGTATAACACGTTTACAAGAAAGTATTAAATCATCAGTTAAACAAGATGAAGTAACTGAAAATGAAACAGATACAAATACAGAAACTGAAGCTGGAGCTGAGAACATTGTTGAAGCTAATGAGACAAGTACTGAATCTACATCTGAAAATACAACAGAAGTAGAAAATACTACTGAGACTTCACCAGCTGAATAAAATAATTTATTAAAAAATAGAATAAAAGGAGGTCAGGTAAATGTCTCGGAAAAGATTATGATATGATTCCTAGATGGTATGTTGTTCATACATATTCAGGATATGAAAACAAAGTAAAGACTGACCTTGAAAAAACAATCAAAAACAGGGAACTAGAAGATTTCTTTTTTGATATAATTGTTCCAATGGAGGAACAAATAGAAATAAAAGATAATGAAAAAAAGAGAAACTTAAGGAAAGTTTTTCCAGGGTATGTTTTAATTAAAATGATTGTAACAGAACAATCTTGGTATATAGTTAGAAATACAAGAGGAGTTACAGGTTTTGTTGGTTCTGGTACAGATCCAATTCCACTTTCTGATGAAGAAATAAGAAAGATGGGATTTGACAATGTTCCAGTAAATATTGATTATGATATTTCTGATAATGTAAAAATCCTTGGCGGTCCATTGGATGGCTATACAGGAATTGTAAAAGAAATAAAGAAAGATAAAAATAAAGTAATAGTTTTAGTTTCTATGTTTGGTAGAGAAACTCCAGTAGAAGTGGAATTCTCGCAAATAAAAAAACTAGATTAGTTAAGGAGGATAATTCATAATGGCAGAAAAAGAATTAGAAAAACAAATAAAATTACAAATAGAAGCAGGAAAAGCAACACCAGCTCCACCAGTAGGACCAGCTTTAGGTTCAAGTGGAATTAACATTATGCAATTTGTAAAAGAATTTAATGATAGAACAGCAAGCCAATCAGGTTTAATAATACCAGTTGTTATTTCAGTTTATAAAGATAAATCTTTTGATTTTATAACAAAAGTACCACCTGTTGCTGTATTAATAAAAAAGGAAATAGGACTTCAAAAAGGTTCAGGAAAACCAAATAAAGACAAAGTTGCTAAAATAACTAAAGAGCAAGTTAAAAAAATTGCTCAAGAAAAAATGCCAGATTTAAATGCTGCATCACTTGAAGCAGCTGAAAGTATGGTTGCTGGAACAGCTCGCTCTATGGGTGTAGTTGTAACTGATTAAAAAAAGTTTATAATTAAAAATATTGGGAGAGTTTAAACTCGCTAAAACCAAAGGAGGATTAAAAAATGAGTAAAAGATATGATGAAAGTGCAAAACTTGTTGAGAAAAATAAGAAATATCCAATAAGCGAAGCATTAGAAATTATGGAAAAAATGCCAAAGGCAAAATTTGATGAGACAGTTGAATTACATGTTAAATTAGGAGTAGATTCTAAATATGCAGACCAACAAGTAAGAGGAACAGTTGTATTACCAAATGGTACTGGTAAAACTTTAAAAGTTTTAGTATTTGCTAAAGGACCTAAAGCAGAAGAAGCAACTAAAGCAGGTGCTGATTATGTTGGAGCAGAAGAATTAATACCTAAGATTCAAAATGAAAATTGGTTTGATTATGATGTAGTAGTAGCTACACCTGACATGATGGGTGTAGTTGGAAGATTAGGAAAAGTGTTAGGACCTAAAGGATTAATGCCAAACCCTAAATCAGGAACAGTTACAATGGATGTAACAAAAGCTATTGCTGATATTAAATCTGGTAAAGTTGAATATAGACTAGACAAAACTAATATAATTCACTTAGGCTTTGGAAAAGTTTCATTTGGAGCTAAAAAGTTACAAGAAAATTATCAAGTAATTATGGATGCTATAATAAAAGCAAAACCGGCTTCAGCAAAAGGACAATATATAAGAAGTGTTTCAGTAACTACTACTATGGGACCTGGAATAGCTATAGAACAATAATTAAATAAAAATAGCCAAAGATAGTAGGCAAAAAAATAAGTCCTACCGAGGTATATAAATAGAGAGTATAAACTCGTTATATGCCTATTGGCTATAACGAGTTTTTTAATAGTTTTTTATTTTTTAAATAAATAATATTTCTGGGAGGTGAAAAAAAATGGCAAGTGAAAAGAGTATAAACTTAAAAAAAGAAGAGGTATCTAAATTAGCTGAAAAAATGAAAGATGCTAAATTGGTTCTTTTAACAGATTATAGAGGAATAGATGTTGAAAATGTTACTAACCTTAGAACAGAATTAAGAAATGTTAAAGCTGAATATAAGGTTATTAAAAACAACATAACAAAAAGAGCTTTAAATGAATGTAAATTAGAAGGATTGGATGAGGCCTTAGTTGGACCTACAGCTGTAATAATTTCAGAAGAAGATTATTTAGATCCAATCAAAGCAATTTATAATTTTACTAAGAACAATGATTATTACAAAATAAAAGGTGGAGTAGTAGAAGGAAAAATAATGACAGCTGAAGAAATAATTACTTTAGCAAAATTACCTTCAAAACAAGATCTTATATCAATGCTTGCTGGTGGATTACTTGCAACTATATCAAAATTTGCAGTTGCACTTGATCAAGTAAGAATACAAAAAGAATCTGAAAAACCAGTCACAGAAGAAGCGTAAGCTTAAAAAAATAAAATTAAAAAAATTAGGAGGATTTTAAAATGAAAAAAGAAGAAATGATTGAAGAAATCAAAAAAATGACAGTTGTTGAATTAGCTGATTTAGTAAAAGCTATAGAAGAAGAATTTGGAGTATCTGCAGTAGCAGCAGCTGCACCAGCAGCTGGAGGAGCAGCAGCAGGAGCTGCAGCAGCAGAAGAAAAATCATCATTTAATGTTGTTTTAACAGAAGCTGGAGATCAAAAAATAAAGGTTATAAAAGTAGTTAGAGATGCTACAGGTTTAGGATTAAAAGAAGCTAAGGATTTAGTTGATGGAGCTCCTAAGACAGTTAAAGAAAATGTAGCTAAAGAAGAAGCTGAAGACTTAAAAGCTAAATTTTCTGAAGTTGGAGCAGTTGTTGAATTACAATAATAATGATAATAATAAAGACCAGACATTGTATTATACTTCGTTTGGTCTTTTTATATTTTAATAACATATATCTTAATGTGATATTTAGCTAATAGAGCTATTTATAGTTCTTTTTGTTAAAATAAGATTTTTCATTGCTTTTATTGATTTTTATTTAATTTTATGGTAAAGTATAAATAGTAAGAAAGAAAAATTTAAAGGAGATTTTAAATGCAAGAAGTAAATGAGGAAGAAGAAAAAATTGTTGATGTAAAAGGTGTCTTCGAAAAACTTGTTGAAGGAGAAAAACCAGAATTATCTCAAGAAGAAGCAATAAGAGAATATAAAGAATCAAAAATTTCAGATAATAAAAATAAGAAAAAAGTAGATGAAGATGAAAATGAAGACGAAGATGATGAACATTTAAAAAGAATAAAAAGAGCACTCTTAGAATCTTTAGAAAGAGTAAATGCTTTAGCTAAAAAACTATTTGGGGATAAAGAAAAAGAAAATACTTTAGAAAACTTAAAAGTAAAAACTAAAGGAGCTAATTCTTCTGGTGGAAAAGGAAATGGAAAAGGAATTCCAGAAGGAGAAAAAGAAGCTAAGGCCCCAATAAAGCAAGAAGACGAGGGAAGAAGTATAGACTAATGAATTCAATTTTAAAGGAACTCGAAGGAAGTTCAAAATTTAGTTTTATTTTAAAAGATATAGAGAATAAAAAAAGTCCGATAGGAATATCGGGCTTAGTTTCAGTTGCAGAAACAGAATTAATTTCATCTGTTTCAGAAAATTTAAAAAAACCAATATTATTAGTAACTTATAATGCTATAGAAGCACAAAAAATAGTAAATGATTTAAAATTTTTTACAAATAATGTACTATATTTACCTCCAAAAGAAATAGTAACATATGATTATATGGCAGAAAGTAAAGACGTACTTTATGATAGAATAGATATATTAAATAAAATTTATAAGAATCAAAATATTATTATAGTAACAACTATAGAAGCTGTAAAGCAAAAAATAATTTCTAAAAATATTCTTTATAAAAATGTTCTAAAATTTAAAGTAGGAGATAAATGTGATCTTGAAGAATTAAAACAAAAACTTGTTGATTTAGGTTATGAAAGATTTGAACTTATTGATGGAAGAGGAGAATTTAGTATAAGAGGAGACATTATAGATGTTTCTATAAATAACTCTGAAGGAATAAGAATTGAACTTTGGGGAGATGAAATAGATTCTATAAGATGTTTTAACATAGTTAGTCAGAGATCAAAAGAAAATTTAAATAAAATAGAAATATTTCCGGCCTATGAATTTGTTTTAGAAAAACCTATACAAGAAGTAATAACAAATATAAAAGAAAACCAAAACAAACAAATAGAAAATATTAAAGACCAAAAATATTATGAATCAATAAAAAACAAAGTAGAAGAAGATATAGAACAAATAGAAAATGGAAATTATTTAAGTAAAATTGAAAAATACTTTAATTCATTTTATAATATACAAGAAACTATATTTGATTATTTAAGCGACAAATATATAGTGTTTATTGATGACTTAAATAAATGTATTACTAGAAGCAAAAATATAGAACAAGATGTAAAACTTACAATAGAATCATTAATTTTAAAAGAAAAAAAAGTTCCAGAAGGTTTACTAAATTACATTAAAACTGATGATATAATATCAGACATTAATAAACATCAAACTATATTTTTAGATAAATTAGATAATCTATACAAGAGCAATATTGAAAGATATGAGTTTGATTGTAGAGAACTAAACTATTTTAAAACAAGTTTAGATTTGTTCATAAATGATATAATAAACTTTAGAAAACAAAAATTACCAATATTTATTATATCTGAAACAAAAGAAAAGGCAAAAAAAATAGAAAAAATATTAGAGGAAAATGAAATACCATCAATCTATGAAGAAAGCATAAATCAAGTTATAATAAACAAAAATGACATTAAAACCATTATATTAACAACTGGAAAATTATCAGGAGGATATATTAGTTCTGATTTAAATACAATAATTATTGTACGGAGATAATTTAGTTGAAGCAGAAAGAACACTAAAAAGAACAAAAAATAATACATTTAAACAATCTGAAAAAATAGTTTTTGCAGATTTAAAAATAGGAGATTATGTAGTTCATAAAAAATATGGTATTGGAATTTATATAGGAGTAAATACTTTAAAAGCAGATGGTATAACTAGAGATTATATAAAAATAAAATATTTAGGTGATGATGTTTTATATATACCAACTAATTCTTTAGATGAAATAAGGAAATATGTTGGAGGAGAAGAACTAAAATTAAAGTTAAATAGATTAGGCTCAAAAGATTGGGAGAGAACAAGAGCAAAGGTAAAAAATAATTTAAGAGCAGTTGCTAAAGAATTAATAGAGCTTTATGCAAGACGCGAAAAAGCAAAAGGATTTGCATTTAGTAAAGATGGGGACTTTCAAAGGCAGTTTGAATCAACATTTCCATATGTAGAAACAGATGATCAATTACGTTCAATAGAAGAAGTAAAAAAAGACATGGAAAATGAGAGACCTATGGATAGACTTTTATGTGGTGATGTAGGTTATGGTAAAACAGAGATTGCATTACGTGCAGCATTTAAAGCTGTTATGGATCAAAAACAAGTTGCATATCTAGCTCCTACAACAGTTCTTGCAAAACAGCAATATGAAACTTTTAAAGAAAGAATGAAAGAATTTCCTATAAAAATTGAGTTATTAAATAGATTTAGAACTGCAAAAGATCAAGCTAAAATAATTAAAGAACTAAAATTAGGTGAAATTGATATTGTAATAGGCACACATAAATTATTGGGAAAAGATGTAGAATTTAAAGATTTAGGACTTTTAATTATAGATGAAGAGCATAGATTTGGTGTCAAAGCTAAAGAAAAAATTAAACAATATAAAACAAATATAGATGTATTAACTATGACAGCAACTCCGATACCTAGAACACTTCATATGTCAATTGTTGGAGTAAGAGATATGTCATGTTTATATGATCCACCACAAAATAGAAAACCTGTGCAAACTTATGTATTAGAATATGATCAAGATGTTATTAGAGAAGCAATAACAAAAGAAATAGAACGTAATGGTCAAGTATTTTATTTATTTAATAAAGTGGAAGACATTGAACGTAAAGCAGATGAAGTACAAAAATTAGTACCTGAGGCAAAAGTGGGATTTGCACATGGAAAAATGTCAGGTAGTCAAATTGAAGATATAATGAATGACTTTGTTGATGGAGCAATAAATGTACTTGTATGTACAACAATTTTAGAAACTGGAATAGACATACCAAATGCAAATACTATAATAATCGAAAATGCGGATAAAATGGGATTAGCACAGCTTTATCAATTAAGAGGAAGAGTAGGAAGGTCTGACAAACAAGGATATAGCTATATTACATATAAAAAAGATAAGATGTTATCAGAAGATGCCGATAAACGTCTAAAGGCAATAAAGGAATTTACAGAATTTGGTTCTGGATTTAAAATTGCAATGAGGGATTTAGAGATAAGAGGAGCAGGAAGTTTAGTTGGAGAAATTCAACATGGACATATAGAAGAAGTAGGATATGATACTTATTGTACACTTTTAAATGAAGTTTTAAAAGAAGAGCAAGGTATAAAGATTGAAGAACCTATAGAATGTCAAATAGATTTAAATGTAACAAGCTATATACCAGATGAGTATATTGAAGATCAAAATCAGAAAATAGAAATATATCAAGATATTGCTCTTTGTAAAACTGAAGAAGATATAAGAGAAATAACTGATGAAATAATAGATAGATTTGGAACACCTCCAAAAGAGATAGAAAATTTATTAGAGATATCAAGAATAAAAACACTTGCTAAAATGAAAAGAATAATTAAAGTACAAAGTAGAAGAGATTCAGTTGTATTTACATATAATGATAGTGATTTTCAAGACGATGAATTACAAAAACTAATAAATAAATATGGAAATGCAATAAAATTTTCATCAGGAATTAAACCAATGATTACTTTAAAACTAAAAGGTCAAAAAGAAAAAGAAATTTTAAAAGAAGTGAAAGAATTTTTAAAATAAACTTGTATAATATTTTTAAATGTGATATATTAATATTGCGAAATTATATGAGGTATATAAGGAGGCCATTTGTGGAAGAACAAGTAAATGATTATAAAAAAACCATACTAATAGTTGATGATGAAAAAATGATTATAAACTTATTAACACATAATCTAACAAGAGAGGGATATAATGTTATAGAAGCCAAAGATGGACTAGAAGCAATAGAAATGGCACAAGAAAAAAGACCAGACCTAATTTTGCTGGATATAATGCTTCCAAAACTTGATGGACTATCTGTATGTAAAAGAATTAAAAATATGATGAATGTACCAATTCTTATGGTTACAGCAAAAGATGAGGAATTAGACAAAATATTGGGATTAGAATTGGGTGCAGATGATTATATAACCAAACCTTTTAGTGTTAGAGAGTTACTTGCTAGAATAAAAGCAAACTTAAGAAAGGCTGATGCGATTGCAAGTATAGAGGCTGAAAGGAAAGAAAATGCCTTAAACGGAAATCATGACTTAAAAAGAACTAATATAATTAAAGTTGGTGTTTTAACACTAGACTTAGATAGATTTGAAGTTATGGTTGAAGATAAAATGGTAGATTTAACATTAAGAGAATTTGAAGTATTAAAGTTTTTAGCTTCAGATCCTGGTCAAGTTGTAACAAGAGAAACATTACTAGAAAAGGTATGGGGTTATGAATATTATGGAGACATTAGAACAGTAGATGTAACTGTTAGAAGAATAAGAGAAAAAATAGAAAAAGACACATCAAATCCACAAATATTAATAACTAAAAGAGGAGTAGGATATTATATAGCAACTTAAGTAGTTGTAAAAAGAGCTTAGACTATTAGGCTCTTTATTTTAAAACTTGATTTATAAGAAAATGAGGTTAATATGGAAATAATTTTAGGCAAAACAGCAGGTTTTTGCTATGGAGTAAGAAATGCTGTAGAAGAATCTAAAAAAAGTGCTGAGACTGATGAAGAAGTTTACTGCTTAGGAGAAATTGTACATAATAAAAGTGTAATAGATGAGCTAAGAAAAATGGGCATTAAATTTATAGATGATATAAATGATGTTAAAGGAAAATTAATTATTAGAGCTCATGGTATTTCTAAAGATTTGTACGAAAAATTAAATGAAAGAAAAATTGAAATAAAAGATTTAACTTGCCCTAATGTATTAAAAACTCATAAAGTAGCAGAAGAATATAGCAAAAAAAATTATTTTATAATATTAATTGGCATAAAAAACCATCCAGAGGCAATAGGGACTCTAAGCTTCTGTGGAAAAAATTCGTATTTATTACAAGAAAAAGAGGACATAGCTGATGCTGTATATGCAATAAATAAAAGCAAATTAAAAAACATATTGGTTATGGCTCAAACAACTTATAATTCAAAAAAATTTGACGACATTTTAAAAGATATAAAAAATGAATTAAAAGATAAGAATTTAGAAGTAAGAAAAACTATTTGTGAGGCAACAGAAGTAAGACAAAAAGAAACAATAGAAATAGCACAAAAAGTAGACATTATGATAATTGTTGGAGATAAAAAGAGTTCTAATACAAATAAATTATATGATATATCTAATTCTTATTGTAAAAAAACATTATTTATACAAAATGAAAGTGAATTAAATATAGATGATTTACAAAATGAAAATAAAATTGGAATAATGGCAGGAGCATCAACTCCTAAAGAAGATATAGAAAAAATTATTATGAAAATAAGGAGAAGTGAGAAATGTTCAGTATAAAGGCTAAAAAAGGAATTACAATGATTTCCCTTATGGTTATGGTGATTGTTATAATAATAGTTATAGGAATTTCATTATATACAGGAACAGATTTAATAAAAAAAGTAAAATTAGAGGCTATTCAAACTAATATGATTTCAATAAGGGCAAAAGGAAAGGGAATAGCAGAAAAAGTAAATGCACAAATATGGACTGAAGAAAACAAAGTAGAAAAAAGAAAAGAATCATATTTAAATAATTATGGTTTGATTTTTGTAAGTGAAGAACCTCATGGAGTTTCTCAAAGCCCATTATCATCTGTTTCACATGAATGTTACGAAATAACGCAAGATACACTAAAAGTAATGTCTTTAGATGATATTTATGATGAAGAAGACAAATATTATATTATATTTGCTTCTGATGATTATACTAATCTTGATATAATATATGCTAATGGAATTATATATAAAAATATTGAATATTTTAGTTTAGCAAAAATACAAGAAGATATAGGTATGGAAGAATAAGGAATATTAAATGAAAGAAAAAGAAGAATTAAGATTGCTAGAATTAAAAAAAGAAGAAAAATTTTTTTTTGACAAAGGCTTAAAATATATAGCAGGAATTGACGAAGCGGGAAGAGGACCACTTGCTGGACCAGTCGTTGTTGCTTCAGTTATATTAAATAAAGATTCAATGATTGAAGGGGTAAATGATTCAAAAAAAGTTACAGAAAACCGAAGAGAGAAATTATATGATATTATTATAAATGAAGCAATAAGCTATGGAATAGGAATAATATATCAAGATGAAATAGATGAAATAAATATTTTAGAAGCCACTAAAAAAGGTTTAACCAAATCCATAGAAGACTTGAAAATTAAGCCACAACTTATAATGGTAGATGCATTAACTAATATTAATACATTAGGAATACCTTATAAATCTATAATAAAAGGTGATGCAAAATGTTATTCAATAGCAGCAGCTTCAATACTTGCCAAGGTAACTAGGGACAGAATAATGAGAGAATGGGATAAGGTATATCCAGAATATGGATTTGCAGGACACAAGGGATATGGTACATCAAAACATATTGAAGCCATAAAAAAATATGGTCCATGTCCAATACATAGAAAAACATTTATAAAGCATTTTATTTAATAAAAATATATAATTTAGAAAGGGAACAACATGAAAAATAAAGAAGTTGAAAATGAAGTAAAAGAAAAAAAACATAAAATTAGTAAGGAAAAGATTATTGTAAAAATAATAGCAATACTTATGACTATTTTAATGCTTGGATCTATATTGATATCTAGTGTTTATTATTTAATTTACTTCTTGGGAAAATAATTAACAAAAGAAAATGGAGGTTGATACTATATGTTAAATGAATTGAGAAACAATATATTAACATATATTCAAGTTTATGAACATGATCCTCTTAAAGTTATTACATTAATTATAGATATATCTATAGTAATATTTTTGGCATATAATTTACTTAAAATTGTAAAAGATTCTAGAGCATGGCAATTAACAAAAGGAATTGCCTTGTTAATTATTGCAACATGGTTAAGTTCAGTTTTACAACTAAATATATTAAATTATATATTATCAGCTGTTATGAACTGGGGGGTAATACTTTTAATTATAATTTTTCAGCCTGAAATAAGGAGAGCATTAGAACAATTAGGAACAAATAAGCTAACTAAGCTCTTTGGAGTAGATAATAAAGATATAGTGTCTAGAACAAAAGAGGATATATATAAAGTTGCTATTGCAGCAACAGAACTAGCAAAAAATAAAATAGGAGCTCTAATTGTAATTGAAAGAGATATAAAAATTAAAGATATTGTTTCAACAGGAGTAGTAATAAATGCAGAAGTATCTCCACAATTATTAGTAAATATTTTTGAGCCAAAAACTCCATTACATGATGGTGCGGTTGTAATTTCAGAAAATAAAATTGTCTCAGCAGCTTGTATGTTACCTTTAGCGAGTGATTCAGATATTCGGAAAAAGTTTTGGTACAAGACATAGAGCAGCAATTGGAATTTCAAAAGAATCAGATGCAATTGCTGTAGTTGTCTCAGAAGAAACAGGAAAAATATCTGTTGCTAAAGATGGAACATTAATTGTAGATGTAAGAGAAGAAGTTTTAAAGAAAATATTAATAAGTAATATTGTTACAAAGAGATTCTATGAAAAGACAGATGAAAATAAAAAAAGCTTTTCAAAAATTTTGAAAGAAAAGATAGATAAAATGAAAAATAAAAATACTAAAGACCAAGTATAAAATATTTGGTCTTTAAAAAATTGAAAGGAATAAATTATGCGAAATATTAAACTGACTATAGAATATGATGGAAAAGAATATGGGGGATGGCAGAGGCAACCAAATAAGCTTAATATACAAGGAACAATAGAAAATGCAATAGAAGAAATCACAGGAGAAAAAGTTAACTTAATAGCTTCTGGCAGGACAGATAGTGGAGTACATGCAATAGCTCAAGTTGCTAATTTTAAAACAGAATCTAATCTTCCAGTTGAAAAATTTGCTCTAGCAATAAATACAAAAATAAAAAGATCTATTAGAATAATAAAAGCAGAAGAAGTAGATGAAATGTTTCATAGTAGACTTAATTGTAAAAGAAAAACATATAGATATACTATAAATAATGCTCCTATTCAATCAGCAATTTTTAGAAATTTAGAATATCATATACCTCAAAAATTGGATGTTGAAAAAATGAAACAAGCTATAAAATATTTTGAGGGTGAACATGATTTTAAAGCTTTTAAAGCAAGTGGGACAAGTAGCAAAAGTAGTGTAAGAACAATTTATGAAGCTAAAGTATATAAGACAGATGGAGAAAGAATTATCATAGAACTTACAGGAAATGGATTTTTATATAATATGGTTAGGATTATAAGTGGTACGTTGGTAGAAGTAGGACTTGGAAAAATAGAACCAAAAGATATTCCTGAAATAATAAATTCTAAAAAAAGAGAAAATGCAGGAAAAACTTTACCACCATATGGACTTTGTTTAGTAAATGTTGAATATATGTAAAGTCACTTTTATACAAGTAAATTCATAGTATATACTAAAAACAAAAAAGGAGAAGTATTATGAATTTACTTGTATTTTTTGCTATTCCTCTCGCAACTATTCTTCTTGCAATAGTTTTAGAAAAAATTTTAGATAGTCCAATACTAGTTGGAATAACATTTTTTGGAATATATTTAATAATAGTATTTACATTATTTGCACTTAATACAATTACAAATTTAGGAGAAGCTTTGGTTGCAGTAATAATTTACACTATAATTGCAATTATTACTGCATATTTAACAAGACTTATAAGATATATTTTAAATAGAATAAATAATAATAATAATAATGAAAATAATAATTTAAATGGGGATAATTTACTTACAATAAATTGTAGATGTAACAATGGCAATAGTCAAAATTTACTTACTATAAATAGTAGTTGTGGAGAAAATAACGATAATGAAAATAATTGTGGATGTCAAGGAAATAATTCATCAAATAATGGAATTGCCTTGACACGGAAATATTTTTCCCGATCAAAACAATGGAAATACGACAGGATTTATTAGAGGAAGATATAGAAGGTTTTAAAAATAATAAGGTATAAAATCATTTGATTTTATACCTTATTTAAAATTTATTTAGATTGTTTTTTTTCTGTAATTACATCTTTTATAGCTCCTATGCTACTTAAAGCAGCTGTTGCTTCAAAAGGTATAAATACTTTATTTGCATCTCCATTTGCAATTTCTTTTAATGCTTCTAAAGATTTCAATTGAACTAATTTTTCATTAGGGTTAGCTTCTTTCATTGCTGAGTATATTAATTCAATTTCTTTAGCTTTAGCTTCAGCAACTTCTTTTATAGCTTTAGCTTCACCGGCTGCTTTTCTTATTCTAGATTCACTTTCAGCTTCTGCTTCAAGAATTGCAGCTTGTTTTTTACCTTCAGCAACTGTTATGTCTGATTGCTTTTTAGCTTCTGCTTCAAGAATAAGTGCTCTTTTATTACGTTCTGCATTCATTTGTTTTTCCATTGCATCTCTAATATCTGCTGGAGGATTGATATCTTTTATTTCAACCCTATTGATTTTACAACCCCATTTGTCTGTAGCTTCATCTAGAATAGAACGAAGTTGATAATTGATATTATCTCTTGAACCAAAAGTTTCATCTAAATCCATTTTACCAACGATATCACGAATAGTTGTAATTGCTAAATATTCAATACCTTTTTTTAGATTAGCAATTTCATAAACAGATTTAGCTGGATCTGTGATTTGATAAAATACAACTGTATCTATGTTTATTGTAACATTATCTTTAGTAATAACACCCTGTGGAGGGATGTCCATTGTTAGCTCTTTTAAAAGAACTACTGAGCTTACTCTATCAATAAAAGGTATAATAAGTGCAAGTCCAGCATCAGCAGTTTTATAATATTTTCCAAGTCTTTCAATTATATAAACTTCTGATTGGCTTACAACTTTTATTGACTTATAAGCGATAATTGCGATTATTATGACTAGAACTATTAAAAATATTCCCATAATAATACCTCCTAAAAAAATATATAAAATAAAAAATTTAATAACTAATTTATTGATTTTTTTCTACTTTTAATTTAACTCCATTTATATTAACAACTTTTACTTTAGTATCTTTTTCAATATTGGTATCTGAAGTTGCAGACCAAAGTTCACCTTCTACTTTTACTTTTCCAGTACCATCTATATTATCTATATTTTCTACTACAAGCCCTTCTTTACCAATTAAACTATATACGTTTGTTGGTATTGTTTCATTATTTTTAATAAATTTTTTAACTAATGGTTTAGTAAGTATTAGTAACAATGTTGAGGAAATAACGAAAACGATAGATTGGATAATAACATTATCTATGAATAAGCTTACTATAAGTGCGGCTAATGCTCCAATTCCAAACCAAAAAACAAAAAAACCAGCTGTAAATGATTCAATAATAATAAAAACACCCGCAAGTAATAGCCAAAGTTTCCACATAATAATTCCTCCTAAAATATTAAAATATAATATTAAAAAGTCTTTTTTCATCAGAAACAACTATATTATACCATAAAATGAAAAAAAAGTCTATACAGAAAAGTGATTTTATGTAAATCATAAAATTTATTTTTAAAACAATTACTGAAATAGTAAAATTTTTATAATCATAATTATTTTAATTTTTAGTATAATTAATATGAAAGAAACTTTAGGTAATTTAAACTATAAAAATCATAAAAAATCTTGTAAATATTAAAAAAAAATGATAAGATATTGTATGAATTTATAAGGGGGAGTCAATGACAAAAAAAACATTAGATATAGAAAATAAAATAATATTTAATGAACCAATGAAAAAACATACTACATTTAAAATAGGTGGAAATGCGGATTTATTTATAGAAGTTACGACTATAGAAGAAGTAAATCAAATAATAAAATATGCAAAAAATAAATCTTTACCTATAACAATTATAGGAAATGGGAGCAATATTCTTGTTACAGACAAAGGAATAAGAGGCCTAGTAATAAAGATTAATATAGATAGTTTAGAAATAATAAAAGGAAAAGATTCGGCAGAAATTGTAGTTGGTGCAGGTTATAAAATGGCTACATTAGGACAAAGATTACTAGATGAAGGAATATCAGGACTAGAAGAATTGACTGGAATCCCTAGCACCATAGGCGGAGCAGTATATATGAATGCAGGTGCTTTTGGAAAGGAAATAAAAGATATTGTTATATCTACCAAGTGCATGAATTCAGATGGAGAAATTTTTGAACTATCAAATGAAGAGCAACATTTTAATTATAGGAATAGTATTTTCCAAAAAAGAGATTATATAATTTTAGAAGTAAAACTAAAATTAAAATATGAAGATAAAGAAAAAATAAAGGCTAAAATGACAGAATGCTTATCTATAAGAAAAGAAAAGCAACCAATAGAAAAATTTTCAGCTGGAAGTTCTTTTAAAAGAAAGGAAGGAATACTTACTTCAAAACTTATTGATGAATGTGGTTTAAAAGGATATCAAATAGGTGGAGCAAAGATTTCAGATAAACATGCTGGATTTATAATAAACCAAGGAAATGCAACTGCAAAAGATGTTTTAGATTTAATAAACTATGTGAAGAAAAAAGTATATGAAAAATATGGAATTGAGATTGAAGAAGAAATAAAGGTTATAGGAGATAAATAGAAAATGAAGGGTATATTTCACTGGCTTAGAGATAGTTCTAAAATGAAAAGATGGATTATGTTAATATTAGTAGGAGTAGTGTTTGCATCATTTGGTATGGCAGAATTATTAATTCCAGACAAAGCAATTACTTTTGGAGATGCAATAAAAATAATAGTTTTTTTTGTAATTGGATTTACTTGTGTAGTACTTGGAATAGTATATATAAATAAAAGAAACATGGAATTATTTATAGAAGCAACAGATGACAGAATAGAGGGAAAAAATAAAGTAAATGTTAATTCATTAATATTTAATAAAACAGTATATAATCAAGGCCCTAAAATTGTTGTAATAGGTGGTGGAAGCGGATTAAATACTACCTTAGAAGGATTAAAAAAACATACAAGTAATATTACTGCTGTAGTTACAATTTCAGACTATGGAGAAAGTTTTGGAGAAAATAATGAAACAATCTTTTATAGACAACTTGGAGATATCAAAAATTCTATTTCAGCATTAAAAGTAGAAGATAATAGTAAAATACAAGATTTATTGGATTTTAAATTTACCAAAGGAGAACTAAATGGTCTAACATTTTCAGATTTATATTTTGCTTCTATGAATGAGGTATCAGGAAATGTTACTGATGCAATTAAAGATAGTAATGAAATATTTAAAATATGTGGACGTGTTTTACCAATATCTAAAGATAAGATGACAATATGTGCTGAATTAGAAAATGGATATATGATAGAAGAAAAGTCGAAGGTTGCAGAAGCTGTATACAATAATTTGACTAAAATAAATAGAGTTTATCTAAACCCTACAAATTGTGCTGCTCTTCCAGAAGTTATTGAGGCAATAAAAGAAGCTGATGGAATAATAATTGGACCTGGAAGCTTATATGCTAATGTTATTCCAAATTTATTGGTAAAAGGAATAGCAAGAGCGATAAAAGAATCTAATGCAATAAAGATGTATGTATGTAATATAATGACAGAACCAGGATTTACAGATGATTTTTCTGTATCAGACCATATAAATGCAATAATAGACCATTGTGGAGAAGGAATAATAGATTATTGTTTATATGATACAGGTGAAGTAATGCCAGAATTTGTTAAAAAGTATAATCTAGAAGGTTCAACTATGGTATACCAAGATTTAGATAAAGTAAAAGATAAAGGAATTAAATTCTTAAAAGAAAACTTATCTATAATCAAAGATGGCTTTATAAGACATAATGCAATGATTATCTCAGACACTATGATTAAAATAATTTGTGATGATTTAAAATATCAAGATAAACATAATGAAATAGAATATATGATGATGAATTCTAAACTACAAGCAGATAAAGAAATTAAAAAGGCAAATGCAAAGAGAAAACGAAAATTAAAAGAAAACGATGAAAATAGCAATAAAAAATATAAAAGCAAATTTGCAAATAAGTATAAAGACAGAATAGATTCTATAAAAGAAACTAACGAAGTAAAAAGTAAACACATAAAATAATATTAATAAAGATTAAACCAATATATGGAGGAGAGATACTAATGAAATTTGAAAAAAAAGACATGGAGTTAGAAACTGGCTTAAAAAAGGAGTGGATAATAACTAATGGTATTGGAGGATTTGCTTCATCTACAATTATAGGAGCAAATACAAGAAAATATCATGGACTTCTTATTGCACCATTTTCAGCACCTGCAAGAAGAAGACTTATATTATCTAAATTAGACGAGAGTTTAAGTATAGAAAATAAAAAATATGATTTATATACAAATATGTGTAAAGGTTATGTTTCTCAGGGATTTAAATACTTAGAATCTTTCCAAAAAAATATTTTACCTGTATTTAAATATAAAGTAGAAGATGTAGAAATTACTAAAACAATTTGCATGAAATATGGAGAAAATACAGTTTGCGTTTATTATAAAATTAGAAATGGGAAAAAACATGCAAAATTAGAATTGGCTCCAATAATTAATTTTAGAGACTTCCATGGAATGAGTACAAATCATAACTTTGAAATAACACAAGAAGAAAAAAATGGAAAAGTAAAAGTATTTGTAGACAAAAGCAATGCTCCATATCCTCATCCAATATATATGAGAATAAGTGAAGGAATATATAATATTCATGCAAATGATATATTTTATAATATGTTTTATGTTGAAGAAGAAAAGCGTGGATTTTATCCAGAAGAGAATCATGCTGTACCTGGCGTATTTGAAATTAATATAAAGCCAAAGGAAGAAAAGGAAATTACATTTGTATGTTCATTAGAAGAAAATATTGATGATATAAACGGAAAGGAATTAATTAACAACGAAATTATTAGAATAAATAATATTTATAATGAATCTTATTTAATAGACAATAGTAAAGAAGAAAAAAGTAAAGAAGAAATAAAGAGAGATGATTTAGCAAGAGAATTTTTACTTGCATTAGATAATTTTGTAGTTTATAGACCAACATTTGGATTACATACATTAATAGCTGGATTTCCATGGTTTTTAGATTGGGGAAGAGATACTCTAATTTCTTTTGAAGGAGCAACTCTTCTTACTAAAAGGTATGGTATTGCAAAACAAATTTTACTTACTTTAACAAGAGATATAAAAAATGGATTAGTACCAAATGGATATTCAGAAATAGATAATAGTGCTCTTTATAATAGCGCAGATAGTTCATTATTATTATTTGAACAAGTAGAAAAATATATTGAATATACTGAAGATATTAAATTTATCAAAGAAGATATTTATCCTAAATTAAAACAAATAATAGAATGCTATATTAATGGAATAGATCTAGACGGAAATAATATTAAATTAGAAGAAGATGGGTTAATTTTCTCTGGAACTGAAAATACTCAAAATACATGGATGGATGCTAAGTATGATGATTATATAGTTACACCGAGATTTGGAAAAGTAGTAGAAATCAATGCACTTTGGTATAATAGTTTGAGAATAATGGAAAATTTAAGCAAAAAGTGTGAAAAACTTGGGAAAAAGATGGTAAGCAAAAAATATGCTGATATGGCAGAAAAATGTAAGGAATCATTTGAGAAAAAATTCTATAATCCTAAGAAAAAGTGTTTATATGATGTGTTAGGAGATTCAAAAATCAGGCCAAATCAACTTTTTGCTTTAAGTTTAACATATCCTGTTATTGATCCAAATTCAGATATAGCTAAAAATATGATGAATACTATAGAAAAAAAATTATTAAATAATTATGGATTAAAAACTTTAGCTAAAGGTGAAAAAAATTATGTAGATACTTATGAAGGAGATGGTTTCAGAAGGGATATGAGCTACCATCAAGGTGTTACATGGCCATGGTTATTAGGATTATATAATGATGCTTTAAGAAATATGAAATATGCAGAGATGAATAAAGATAAGAAAAAAGAACTAGAAACTAAACTTAATAATTTTAAGAAAAAGGTTGAAAAAACTTTTACAAAAGAATTGAATGAATCTGGATGTATTGGTTCAATTTCAGAACTATACGATTCCAAAAAACCTGCTTTACCAAGAGGAGCTTTTGCTCAATGCTGGAGTGTAGCAGAAATATTTAGAATTATATTTGAATGATATTTGGAGGAATTTTGAAAGTAGAAGAATTAGAAAACGAATTAAATAAAGGCATTTTAAAATCATTATATTTGTTATATGGAGAAGAGCGCTTTTTGCTTGAAAGTGCTCTTAAAAAAATGATTAAATTATTCGGAGAGACTTTGAAGGGTGTAAATTATATTAATATTGATGAAAATAATGTAGAAGAAATTATTCCAAATTTAGAAACACCAAGCTTTGGCTTTGAAAAAAAACTTATTGTAGCTAAAAATACAGGATTATTTAAAAAGGAAAGCAAAAAGAAAACAAAAAAAGATGATAAAGATAATTTAAGCAAAATAATTAATTATTTAAGAAATAATTTTGATATTATTAAGGATAATGTTACTCTTATACTTATTGAAGAAGAAGCTGATAAAACATCAGAGCTTTTAAAATTAATTGATGACATTGGTATAACTTGTAATTTTGAATTTCAAAAACCAGCTCAAATTGCAATGAGACTTAAAGCTATTGCCAATGCTTATAATGTTAACATAGATAATCCTACGTTAAATTATTTTATAGAAGAATGTGGTACGTCTATGCAAGAATTAATAAATGAAATTAGAAAGCTTATTGAATATTCTGGCAAGCGGAGGAACAATAACCAAAAATGATATTGATAATCTTTCAATAAAAAAGATAGAAAGTGTTATCTTTGATTTAACAGATAATTTAGGAAAGAAAAATATAGCTCTTGCAATTGAAGTATATAGAAATTTAGTTATTGCTAAAGAACCAGTTCAAAAAATTCTTGTTACTTTATATAATCATTTCAGGAAACTTTATATAGTAAAACTTGCTTTAGAAGAAAAGAAAGATGTAGCATTAAGCTTAGATTTAAAACCTAATCAAATGTTTTTAGTAAATAAATACAAAACCCAATCGAATTATTTTAAAAAAGAAGAAATAAGGACTATTTTACAAAAACTATGTGATTTAGATTATAACTATAAAATAGGATTAATTGATTTAAATATAGGCTTTGAGTCAATACTTTGTGCTTACTGCAGTTAGAAAACATATATTAAAATTATTATATAAATATGTATAAAAAACCCTTTTTTGATAAAAACTATTAAATAAATATAGTTTTTAAGAAAAGGGGTTTTTATGATAAGAAAAGTTTTTAATAATAGAATATCAATATTTCTATTTTTATTAAGTTTAATAGCTACTATTATGATAATTGGGGTAAGATACAATAATGTAGAAGCTTTGTCTAAGTATGGATCAAATAGTAATGAAGTTAGGCAGATTCAAGAAAAATTAAAAAGATGGGGATATTATGACGGATCAGTTGATGGAATATATGGAAGTAAGACTCTTGCAGCAGTTAAATCTTTTCAGAAAAAAAATGGATTGAGTGTGGATGGAATTGCAGGGGAAAAGACACTCAATGCAATGGGAATAACAAGTAGTTCATCATCATCTAGTAGTAGTTCTTCTTCGTCAAGTAATTCTAATAATGTAAATTTGTTAGCTAGATTAATTTATGGGGAAGCAAGAGGGGAGAGCTATACAGGACAGGTTGCAGTAGGTGCAGTTGTTATGAATAGAGTAAAGAGTAGTTCATTTCCAAATACAATCGCAGGAGTAATATATCAATCTGGATCATTTGATGCTGTTTCTGATGGTCAAATAAATATGAATCCTGATAATACAGCTAAAAGTGCAGCAAGAGATGCTTTAAACGGATGGGATCCATCATATGGAGCTATTTATTATTTTAATCCTGCAACAGCTACAAATAAATGGATTTGGTCAAGACCTATGACTATAACGATTGGTAAACATAGATTTTGTAAATAAAAATTTAATAAAAGCCATAAAAGTAATAAATTTTAACTTTTATGGCTTTTTTATGTTTCTACAAAATCTTTTTAAATAGTAATTGCAATAAGAAGTTTTTTTTGGTATAATAGAAAAGTATAGTATATTGGGGTATCGCCAAGCGGTAAGGCATCGGACTCTGACTCTTGTCGTTATACCTCGAATAATAAATTTTGTAA
>CANRPS010000021.1 GCA_947632585.1 uncultured Clostridia bacterium | reverse complement strand
TACTTTTTTCATTATTCACCCTTTCTTTTAGTTATAGCTAATCCATCTCCAACTTCTAAAATTTTTGTTTCTAACATGGGATTTTCTGTAACTTCTTTAATATATTCTCTTAAATGTCTTACTGCTGTACGTTGTTTATGTTTATTATAATCACTCATAACATAACCTTTATATAAAACATTATCTGCAAAGATAATTCCGACCTTTATTTAACATTCTTAATGATTCTTGTAAAAAAAATGGGTATTTACTTTTTGCTGCATCAATAAATACCATATCATATTTTTTATTTAAAGTTGGGAGTACATCTACAGCATCTCCACTATAAATATTTATTTTGTTTTCTAGTCCTAATTCTTTTATATTTTGTCTAGCTTGAGTAAGCATATCTTCATTTCTTTCTATTGTATCTATATATCCCTCTTGAGATAGAAATTCAGAAAAGCATATAGCAGAATAGCCAACAGCAGTACCTATCTCAAGTATTTTCTGTGGCTTATTCTCTTTTAATATTCTTTTTATTACTTCTAATGTATCTTCCATTATTATTGGGATATGTTCTCTTAAAGCTTTTTCCTTTATTACATTTAATCTATCTTGCATCATCATCATTCTTTCTTGAATTGCTTAGATTTCTTTCTTCTAAATACTTTTTAATTTTATTCATTGTTTTTTCTGAAAAATTACCTTTAGCTAATTCTTCTCTCATCCAGCCAATTAAGTCTTTCTCTTTTAAGGCATCAATTTTTTCAAATATTTTATTCATAGCTGTTTCTATGGAAATGTCATCTTTTTCAATATATTCTAAAAATTCTCTTCTTGGTCCTTTATTTTTATCTCCAGCTAGTTTTAACCTTTTTTTCTGATTCTCTCTTGATTCAATACAATTTAATATTAAATGCCTATTATATGCATACAACTTTTCTTTTTGCTGACCTCTTAGGTTTTTATTTGTCTTATAACTATATAACCCCATTTTTTCTCCTATCTTTCTCCATCACTTCCATCATCTACTGAATGAGTTTTTTCTTCTTTTTCTTGTATATTATTTAAATATGTTTTTATCTTAACTAACACTTGTGCAGAAATTTTTTTATTTTTCATTTCTTCTCTTAGCCAAGTTATTAAGTCATCTTTTTTAAATGCTTCATGCTTTGCTAAGAATTGTTCCATACTTTGTTCTATAGACATATTTGTATTTTCCACATAATTTAAAAATTCTTTTCTAAACCCAAATATAACACGTTTTTCCCATTTGCTTAATTCTTTTCTTCTAGCACTTTCTATTTTTGAATACTCATCTTGCGATTCTCTCATTGGTTCCCTTGCTCCTTTATGTCTATCAGTTTTCAATATCGTTCCTCCTTTCTTTTTTAGTTTTCTCTTCTTGCTAGTCTTTCTCTGTCTTTATTGTTTAAAATTTTCTTTCTTAATCTAATAGATTTTGGTGTAACCTCAACAAGTTCATCGTCTTCAATAAATTCTATTGCTTTTTCTAAACTCATTTGTAGAGGAGGTACTAAGTGAAGTGCATCATCTGAGCCAGAAGCTCTCGTATTTGTTAAATGTTTTTCTTTACATACATTTACTGCTAAATCTTCTCCTCTTGAATTTATTCCAACTATCATTCCTTCATATACATCTACACCAGGTCCAATAAATAGCTCACCTTTTTCTTGTGCATTATATAAACCATATGTTATAGATTTTCCAGCCTCAAATGCAACTATTGTTCCTCTTGTTCTTGATATTACTTCACCTTTAAATGGTTCATATCCTTTAAACATAGTTGCCATTGTTCCTTCTCCTTTTGTATCTGTTAAAAATTCTGTCCTATACCCAATAAGTCCTCTTGCAGGTATATTAAATTCTATTTTAGTATGTCCATTTCCCAAAGGTTCCATATTTACCATTTCACCTTTTCTCTTTCCAAGTTTTTCAATTACAGTTCCTACAGAATCATCTGGTATATTTACAACTAATGTTTCTATTGGCTCACATTTTTCACCATTTATCTCTTTTATTATAACTTTAGGACGAGAAACCAAAAGTTCAAATCCTTCTCTTCTCATATTTTCTATTAATATAGATAAATGAAGTTCTCCTCTTCCAGATACTTCAAAAGAATCTGGTGTTTCTCCATCTTTTACTCTTAAAGATACATTTTTTTCTAATTCTTTATATAGTCTGTCTCTTATATGACGAGATGTAACATAAGTTCCTTCTCTTCCAGCAAAAGGTCCATTATTTACGCTAAAAGTCATTGTAACTGTTGGTTCATCTATATTTACAAAAGGTATTTTTTCTACTTTTTCAGGATCACATATAGTTTCACCTATACTAATTTCTGGTATTCCTGAAAATTCTATAATATCTCCTGCTGTTACTTCTTCAGTTTCTACTTTTTTAAGTCCTATATGAGTATATAGTTTTGCAATTTTCCCTTGATAAATTGTATCATCATCTTTACATATAGACACAATCATACCAGTTTTTAATGTTCCTCTTTCTACTCTTCCTACACCTATTCTTCCAACATATTCATCATAATCTATGTTTGAAACAAGCATTTGTGCAGGACCTTCTTCTTCGCATTTTGGTGGTTCTATAGAATTAATTATTGTTTCAAAAAGTGGTGTCATGTCTCCATCTTCATCTTCTAAATTTATTTTTGACATACCATTTTTTGCAGAAGCATAAACAACAGGAAAATCTAGCTGTTCGTCTGTTGCTTCTAATTCAATAAATAATTCAATTACTTCATCTACTGCTTTTTTAGGATCACTTCCTGGTCTATCAATCTTATTTATTACAACTATAGGTTTTAAATTTAATGATAATGCCTTTTTTAGTACTTCTCTTGTTTGAGGCATAACTCCCTCAAAAGCATCTACTAATAAAAGTACTCCATCAACTGTTTTAAGTACTCTTTCAACTTCTCCTCCAAAATCTGCGTGTCCAGGTGTATCTACTATATTTATTTTAATACCATTATACATAACAGAAGTATTTTTAGAAAGTATTGTTATTCCTCTTTCTTTTTCTAAATCATTTGAGTCCATTACTCTTTCTTCTACTTGTTCATTATCTCTAAATACATGGCTTTGTTTTAATAAGCAATCTACTAGTGTCGTTTTTCCATGATCTACGTGTGCTATTATTGCTATATTTCTTATTTTTTGGTTATTCATTTTTTTCTCCCCTTTTTCTCTTTTTTATAATATAAAATTTTCCTTTTTTCCAACTTTTACATTATACTACAACTATCTATTTTTGTCAATTTAGGCGAGATTTATCTTTTGTGATTTTTATCTATTCTTTATTTTGTTTATTGCATCTTTTAATTTTAATGTTTCTTGCTCTCCTGAAATCATATCTTTTAATGTAACTACTTCGTTTTTCACTTCATCTTCGCCAATTATTATCACATTTTTTACATGTATCTTATCTGCTGATTTAAATTTTTTCACTATTTTTTGATCTTCAACATTTATTTGAACATTTAATCCAGACTTTCTTAACTCAGTTGCAGTTTTTGCACATACATCATAATCTTCAGTCATTGAAATAACTAAAACATCTAATATATTTTCGTTTTCAGTTTTTATTAAATTATTTTCAGTTAATATATAAAATAATCTTGTTAGTCCAATAGATATTCCAACTCCTGGCATTTTTCTATCAGAATAATATTCAGTTAAATTATCATATCTGCCTCCTGAGCATATACTTCCTAGATTTTTGTATTTGTTTAAAAATGTTTCATAAACAGTTCCTGTATAATAATCTAATCCTCTTGCTATTGTTAAATCTATTTTAAAGTTATCTTCTGGTACTCCAAACATTTCAATAAATTTAGCAACTTGCTTTAATTCTTCTAATCCTTCTATAAACACTTCGTTTTTAATATTCATTTTTTCTAATTTTTGTATCTTTTCATCATTTGAACCTTCTATTTTAATAAATTCCATTATAGATTCTACTTGTTTTTCTTTTACTATATCTAATAATTCATTTTTTACATTTTCAGAACCTATTTTTTCAATTTTATCTATTATTCTTAAAATTTCTTGTGCTTTATCTTTTAAATCTAATTCCAAGAAAAAGCCATTTAGTATTTTTCTATTATTTATACATATCGTAAAATCTTGAAATCCTAAATTTTTAAATGTATTGTATATAACAGATGGAATTTCTGCATCATTTATTATAGATAGCTTTCCATCTCCTATTATATCTATATCACACTGATATAATTCTCTATATCTTCCCTTTTGAGGCTTTTCTCCACGATAAACCTTCCCTATTTGATACCTTCTAAATGGGAAGCTCAATTTATCGTAATATTCTGTTACATATTTTGCAAGTGGTACTGTTAAGTCAAATCTTAAAGCTAAATCATTATCTCCTTTTTGAAATCTATATATTTGTTTTTCCGTCTCTCCTCCAGCCTTTGCAAGTAAAACACTTGCATCTTCTATAATAGGAGTGTTTAATGGCATAAACCCATATTTTTGATAAGATTCTTCTATTATTTTTTTCATTTTATTAAATAAAATTTGCTCTGTTGGCAATAATTCCATAAATCCTGGTAAAGTTTTTGGTTTTATTTTCTCACTCATATTTATTCTCCTATCTTTGTTTTAATAAATTGTTTATTACAATTGAGTTAGAAATATCTATTTCAACTCTCATATATTTTAAATATTTGTCTAATAATTGTTTTAAATTATCATCTACTTCTTCTATATCTATTTTTCCACCTGTTCCTATATCATACCAATTTTCATCATAATAATATTTATCTGTTATTATTCTTTCATTATTTAGGCATACAAAGTCTTTGTTTTTAAATATATTTGTTCCTAAAGAAAATCCATCTTCTATATTGCATAAATATGTTAAAGTAGGTTTTATGTCTAATTTACTTATAGGTTTATCAATTTTTAGTTTCTCTATTCCTGGTATTTTCATACCTGCTAGTACTTTTGCATATGTAAGTTTCATGTCTACATCTGATTTATTTCCTTCAATATCAGTTAAATATTTAGTTAACTCTTCATCATACATGCTTAGTCCATTATGATCACCAAATACTAATATTGCTGTATCATCATATAGTCCTTCTTTTTTTAATTCATCTATAAAAATTCCGAAGCTATAATCCGCATAATTAGCAGATGTTAAATAATTTCCTAAAGCAGTGTCTTCATACTCTCCTACATCTATAGAAATTTTAGATCTATCTTTTAATCCATCTAAATTGAATGGAGTGTGTGATGAAGCTGAAACAATAAATGAAATAAATGGTTTTTCATATTGTTTTATTTTTTCTATAGCTTGCCTATATAATAGTTCATCAGATAAATATCCAACTATTTCTTCAGACGTATCTTTAAAACTATCTTTTAAAGATAAATCTCTTAAATTTAGTCTTTTATATACATTTTCTCTGTTCCAAAAATATCCATCATTTCCATGCATATATGATGTATAGTAATTTGCATTATTATATAAAGTAAATAGATTATCATATGTATCCATATAATATTTACTATATGCCATTCCATTTTCAGTTGGATATACAGAATTTAATACACTATGTTCTGAATCTGCAGTTGTAGAATAGCTTTGCATAAACATATTAGAAAATGTTATATTTTCTCTTAAAAATTTATTTAAGTTTGGCGTTATTTCTGTTCCATTTATGCTTTTATTTACCACAAATTCTTGAAGAGATTCTAATTGTAATATTATTATATTTTTTCCTTCTAATATTCCTTCAAAACCATATAAATCTTTTCCATATTCTGTATTATATTCTTCTTTTAGTTCTTCATAATCTTTTATCATATTATCATAAGTTTTATATTTTGTTCTATGTTTTTCTGTAATTACACTTTCTATATCATATATATGATAACCAAATATAGTTGTTTTCCTCATTTGAATATTTTTATTATATGGATCATCTTTTCCTTTACTTACATAATTTATTCCTACAAATATTGAAAGTCCCATAATAATAAATATCACATATACTTTCAATATAGCTTTTCCAGTTTTCATTATATTTTTTTCTTCTAGGTATACAATTTTAGAAATTCTTAAAATAATAATTATTATTATGTCTAAAAAATATAATATATAGTTTAATTGTAATAAGCTTGGTATAGTTCTTATTATTTCATCTATATATCTTAAGTTACTTGCTTGTGCAATAGATAAAAAACTACTTGCATATACATAATATAAATTATCACATAACAACAAAATACTAACAAATAAATTTATTAAAAATATAGTGTGTGGCCTTATTCTATTTGGTAATATACTAGTTATTAGAATCAATATTAATATAAACCAAGAAGTCCCAAGTATAAGGTCCAATCCTAATCCTTCATTTATTGCAATAGTATTTTTGTAAAATAAAATTGTTTTTCCTAAAATTATTAAACCAATTACAATTGAAAGCAGTGGTGAATTATATATTTTATTAGCAATTATCTTAATTTTTTGTGTATATTTTTCTTTCATGTTTATCCTCTCATTTAATATAATTAATCCATTTTTTTACAATTTTTCCCATATAACTTGTGTATATTATACTATAAAAACTTAAAATGTACAATAAAAACCTATTTTTTTCTATGTTCATAACACAAATTTTAAAGTCAAAAATTCACAAAACTAATAGTTCTGTGAATTTTTAAATTTCATTTAATCATTTTTCACCATATAAATTTTAGCTCCTAATTTATTTAACTTTTCATCCAGAGATTCATAGCCTCTTAAAATATATTCTATATTTTCTACCTTCGTCGTTCCCTTAGCAACCAATCCTGCCAAAACAAGTGCAGCTCCTCCTCTCAAGTCAGTTGACTTAATAATAGTTCCATACAATTTTCTAGTACCTTTTATTACTGCTGTTTTTCCTTCTATATTTATTTTAGCTCCCATTTTTTGAAGTTCCACTATATGTTTATATCTATTTTCAAAAATATTTTCTACTATTACAGAGGTACCTGTTGCCACACTTAAGCATGAAGATAATATTGCCTGCATATCAGTTGGAAATCCGTGGATATGGCATTGTCCTTATATTCACAGCCTTTAATCTTTTAGGAGCTTTGAGTTCAATTTCATCTTTTTCAGATCTAATCTTACATCCCATGTTTGAAAGCTTATCTATAATAGGTGTTATATTATCAATATTTACTTTTTTTAGTAATATTTCTCCTCCTGTAATTGCTGCACTACATAATAAAGTTCCTGCTTCTATTCTATCTGGCATTATATTATAACTTACATCCTTTAAAATATTTACCCCACTTATTTTAATGATATTACTTCCAGCACCTTCTATCTTTGCTCCCATTTTATTTAAAAAGTTTTGTAAATCAACTATTTCTGGTTCCATTGCTGCATTTATAATAGTTGTAATCCCTTTTGTTAAAACTGATGCAAGCATTATATTTTCTGTTGCCCCTACACTTGGAAAATCCAAGTGTATTTCATTTGGTATAATTTCTTCTGTTTCACAAATTATTTTTCCGAAATTTTTACGAACAGAAATACCTAATTTTTCGAATCCTTGTAAATGAAGATCAATTGGTCTAGATCCTATATCACATCCTCCAGGATAAGAAAATATAGCTTTTTTATATCTTCCAAGAATTGCTCCAGCAAATATAACAGATGAACGCATCTGGTGCATTAAATTGTCTGGTATCTCAAAATTTACAATATTTGTAGAATCTATAATAACTTTATTTTTACTTTTTTTCACTTTGCATCCTAAACTTTTTAACACCTCTATCATCATTTGTGTATCATGTATATTGGGCACATTATATAATTTAGTTATACCTTTATTTAATACACTTGCCGCCATAATAGGTAAAGAAGCATTTTTCGAGCCAGAAACATATGTCTCACCAACTAACTTTTTTCCACCTTCAATTATGTAACTTGACATTTTTCACACTTTCCTTTCATAAAGTACTATTTTTTGTTATATTTTATGAAAAGATTTTAAGTTTAGTGAATTTTTTTGTTTATTAATTTAAAAATTTAAAATGATAATAAAAATAATTGATGTAAAAAGCAATATAACTTCCACATCAATTACTAATTTTTATTTAATTATTTTTAGGCTTCTTGGGTTTGCTCTAAAACTTCACCTAATTCTTTTGCAAATTCTTTCAATAGTACTAATTTTATTGTAATTTCCTTATCCTCAATATAATCATCAATGACCTCTTTCAATTTCTTTAAATTGTCTTTTTCCTCTAAGGCCACTTCTATATTTTCTTTTGCCCTTTTTACAATCTTTTCTTTGATTGCAACTATATCTTCATTACTTGCACAAGAAATTCTTTGGAATATTTGATAAGCATCATAATATTTTAAAATTGGTATATTATTACATTCTTTGTCAAATCTTTCATAAAATTGTTCCATTTTCATAGGAATACATTTAAATATATCTTCTGCTTTTTCTTTATATTCTCTTTTTAGAAGTTGTGTGTTTAATTCATTAAATCTATCTAATATTTCTTGCATTTCTTCATAAGAATATTCTCCTTCATCTCTTATTACTACTTTTCCCAATTCTTCTTCAATGTTATCACAATAAGTAGAATGAAGTGATGACAAATTTAATCCATTAATAAATACTGATTTTAAGGTCTTTATGTCATAATCTATTAATCCACTTTTTGAAAAATACAAAAAGTATTCAAATAATTTTACAATATCAATCAGTTCAAGCTCTCCATCTTTTACTTCTTCTAAAGTTTCATCTATAACATCTAAAAATTTATCATCTTGTACTTTCCAATACTCTTCTACAAGAATTTGTTTATAAGCTGGCATTTTTGAAGTCTCTGGTAAAGCATTTGCTTTTTCCATATCGGCTTTAAAAATTTTCATATCAAAAATTCTTGTTCTTATATAGTATTCAATAAACTTAAAGAATCTATAGTCTGCTTTAAAATTATAGTAATAGTTTCCATCAAATTCTTTTATATAGAATTGTCTGTTGTCCATAAGAACTCTTGATGAAACTAAAATAGATTTATATTCTTCATTGTCTTTTATATTTTTAAATTTCTCTTTAGTAATTTTTCCTGCTTTTATTTCAAAAGATACTGCAATTGTAAATATAAGCATTGTTTTCATTATTTTATTGTTTGTATTAGGATAAAGCCTATTTACCTCATCAAATATTTTACTGAAATCATTTAATGCATGTTTTAAAATACGTAAATTTTTTGTTCCACTTTTATTAAAAGTATTCATTATTAATCCTGTATTTTCTCTTAAAAATCTTATTAACTCTCGGTTATTTTCATACCTCATAAGAATTCCATTTATAATGTAGTCGAATTTAGGTGCATATTCAAAAGTTTCGCCGATTAGTTTTTCTTTTATTCTTTCATAATCTATTGCCTTATCAAATACAGTTTCTATTTTGTCTTGGATTTTTTCAACAATAGGTCTTCCATTTTCAGTTTCGTTATTTAAATCTCCTTGCTTATCTAAAAGATATGTTGCAATAAAAGTTTTCATCTCTAAATTGCTACTTTTAATTTTAGTAGATAATTCTTTTTCATTACAAATTATTATTGTTTTAATATGATCATGTTCCACAAAATTATTTATATAACCCAAAATATCAATAACATCTACATTTGCTCTCTCCAAATCATCAAAACATAAAACTTTATCATCTGTAGAAAAAAATTCTTCATAATCTATTTTATTTGCATCTGCAGCAGCTCCAAAAAAGTTTGCCATATCAATACCAGTTTTAGCATATTCTGGAATAGAAGTTTGTCCACTATCTTTCATGTATTTTCTTAAATCTCTATCCATAAGTTGAGTCGTTTCCATAAAGATTTTTTTACTTATTTCTTCAAGATTTGAAATTCCATATAAAGACATATAAATAGTAGTAAATTTTTTACCATTTAACTGCATAGAATCAATTTTCTTTTTTATCTGATTATTCCAAAAATAAGTTTTTCCTGAACCCCATTCTCCATTTATCATTATTGCATAATCTGTATAGTCTGAACGAATATAATCCAATATGCTTTCTACTAAATCATCCATATGTTTTATTTCCTTTCTGAATTAATAAATAATCTTTTATTTTTTAATCTTTTGCAATAGTTAATATGTCTATTTTATTTGCACCAGCTATTTTTAATATCTTACTACATTCATTAGCAGTTGCCCCTGTTGTATAAATATCATCTATTAATAAAATATTCTTGTTAACAATCTTTTCTTTATATTTTGCTTCATATACATTTTTTACGTTTTCATTTCTTTGGTTTTTATTTAATTTACTTTGAATTTTATTTTCCTTTTTTTTAATTAAAACATCTTTTTCTAATCTTGTATCTAATATTTTTGAAATATTCCTTGAAATCAGTAGGCTTTGGTCATATCCTCTTTGTTTTAACCTTTTTTTACTTATTGGAATTGGAATTATTATATCATAAAAATCAAATTTAAAATATATTTTTTGATATTTATTAAAAAAAACCGAAAAAGTGTTATATAAATATGGCATTTCATTGAATTTATATTTTAAAAATATGTTTCTTATAATTCCTTGGTATTTGAAAATATAAAAATGTTTTTCAAAAAACTTATCTTTATATTCATCTTGTCCAAAAATTGCAATTTCCTTTAATTTGTTTTCACATTTTTTACAAAGAAAAGTATTTTTTCCATTTCCACATATTCCGCATGTTTTAGGGTAAATTAAGTCCAAAATTGTATTAAAAATTATGTATCACCTCTTTATATTAAGCGCTCTTAATGCATCTCCAATATTACTTACCCCAATAATATCCATTTTATAAGAGTCTTCCAAATATTTTTTATTATTTTCTGGAATTATACATCTTTTAAATCCCATTTTTTCTGCTTCTTTCAATCTTTTTTCTATCATATTTATTCTTCTTACCTCACCAGTAAGTCCAACTTCCCCCATTATTACCATATCTTTGGGAATTGGTACATTTTTGAAGCTTGATGCACAAGCACACATTATTCCTAAATCTATAGAAGGCTCATTTAATTTTATTCCGCCGACTACATTAACATATATATCTTGAGAACCGAATATTTACATTTGCTCTTTTTTCTAAAACCGCAACTAATACTGCTAATCTATTATAATCTAATCCATTTGCCGTCCTTTTAGGAATCCCAAATACACTTAATGTTGTCAAAGCCTGAAGTTCGATAAGCATTGGTCTTGTTCCTTCCATACTTGCAACTATACAAGAACCTGATGGATTATCTTCCCTTTCTGAAATAAGTATTTGAGACGGATTAGAAATCTCAACTAATCCCTCATTTTTCATTTCAAACATACCTATTTCATTTGTTGAACCAAATCTATTTTTTACTCCTCTTAAAATTCTATAAGAAAAATATCTTTCTCCTTCTAAATATAAGACAGTGTCTACCATGTGCTCCAAAACTCTTGGCCCTGCAATTGTTCCATCTTTTGTTACATGTCCTATAATAATTGTTGTTATTCCTCTTTGCTTACATATTCTCATAATTTGGGCAGTTATTTCCCTTACTTGACTCACACTTCCAGCAGCTGCTGAAAGCTCATCTGAATACATAGTTTGAATAGAATCTATTATTACAAGTTTAGGATTTAATTTTTCTATTTCTTCATTTATAATTGATATGTCTGTTTCTCCTAAAAACAAAATATCATCATTATCAATTCCTAATCTATCTGCTCTTAGCTTTATTTGTTCTGCCGATTCTTCTCCTGATACATATAGAACTTTTCCTTCTCCCTTTACTTTATTACAAATTTGAAGTATAAGTGTAGACTTTCCAATTCCAGGTTCCCCACCTAATAAAATTAGGGATCCATTAACTAATCCACCGTCCTAAAACTCTATCCAGCTCATTAAATCCAGTTGAAACTCTCTTAACTTCTTGTCCCTTGTATGAATTTAAAGTTTTAGGTTCATTTCTTTTTTTTGTTTTAGTTATGCCATTTTCCGTCACCTTATCAATTTTCTGTTCAAAAAAAGAATTCCAACTATTACATGCTGGACATTTTCCCATCCATTTTGGGCTTTCATATCCACATTCATTACAAACAAAAATTGTTTTTGCCGATTTCACTATATAAATTCCTTTCATTAATTATATTACTATTATTAAATTTCTTATTATTCCTAAAATTACTAAATGTAATGGATAATATATATAGAATAGCCATTTTAATGACTTACAATTTCCCCTTTCGCCATTATATTTTAATAAAAATGGTATTGTTAAAAATAACCCAAAGTATTGTATAAATTGATATATATTATGATTTTCCATAAATTGTGTAATCATATATGTTAGTGAAACTATTGATAAACTAACCATTTGATTTTTTATATTTCCCCTAGTGATTCCAAATGCTAATATAGCTGCAATAGCAAAAATACCCCAATCAGAATTAACACATAAACAAAATATTAAAAATATTAAAAGTATTTTAACTACATTATTAATTTTATTTTTCTTTATTATGCATAATGCTATTAATCCCCATAATAAAGTCCATATTACACTAGTTTCAAAAAATATATTTTTGGGTATCATTGGATGTTTAAAAGCAAAACAATATGCAAAATGAGAAATAATAGAAAAAATAAATAGCCTTCCTATATATCTTTTTTTATTTCTAGTATGAAAATAACCTTCTGAAATAAAGAAACACATTATAGGTATAGTTATTCTTCCTATTATTCGGAAAATAAAATCTAATTGCATTATTCTCATTGGGTTCAATAATATTTTATTTGTGTGGTCTATAGTCATAGCTATAATTGCTATTATTTTTAATTGATTAGAATTCAAGCCTTTTTTTTGTATATCATTTTTTTCCATTTATTATTTTCTATTCTCTTTCTAATTTTAGTTTATATTTAATGACTTCATTTTATAATAAATTTTAAAGATTTTCAACATAAATGACTAAAAAAATTAACCTACTTCTCGAAATAATTCTAATTCGTTTTTCACCTCCAAATTCACTTTTAATCCCCTAGACTTTGCAAGTTTAATTAAATAATCTAATTTAGCCTTATGAGCTTTTATATTGTATGAATAATATTCAATTAATCCAGGTTCTGCGAATTCGAAATTTATTGTGGCTTCTTCTAGCATTTTTTTTGTTGTAGAAATACTTAATAAAAGCTCTTTATTTTTTTCTTCCTCCGTCTTTTCCCTTATTTTTTCTTCTTTAATATATTCTTCTCCCATATTTACTCTCCTTTTTGTTTTTTACTAAAAGCATTTATTTTATTTGATTAAATTTATATATTAATATATTCCATTTTTTTCTTTTTATTCAAAAAAGCTTGATATCTCTAATCAAATATTGTATAATTTGTATTATCATTTTGTACGCGGAGGTCATATTATGATTGATATAAAATTTTTAAGAGAACATCCTGATATAGTAAAAGAAAATATTAAAAAGAAATTTCAAACTCATAAACTACCTTTAGTTGATGAGGTTATTAATTTAGATAAAAATTTACGTGAAATAAAACTTAACGGAGATAATTTACGTAATCAAAGGAAAACTTTAAGTTCTGAAATCGGTAATTTAATGAAATTAGGAAAAAAAGCTGAAGCAGAAGAAGTAAAAAATAAAGTTCAAGAAATAAACCATGAACTTGAAATTATTGAATCAAAAGATGCTGAACTTTCAGATAAAGTAAAACAAATTATGATGAAAATTCCAAATATAATGCACGAATCTGTTCCAATAGGAGAAGATGATTCAAAAAATGTTGAAATAGAAAAATTTGGGGATCCAGTAGTTCCTGATTATGAGATTCCTTTTCATGGTGAAATTTTAGAAAGCTTAGGAGGACTTGATTTAGATAGTGCTAGACGTGTTGCAGGAAATGGATTTTATTACTTAGTTGGAGATGTTGCTAGACTTCATTCTGCAGTTCTAACTTATGCTCGTGATTTTATGATATCTAAGGGATTTACTTATTGTATTCCTCCCTACATGATACGTTCAGATGTTGTAACAGGAGTTATGAGTTTTGAAGAAATGGATGCTATGATGTATAAAATTGAAGGAGAAGACTTATATTTAATTGGTACTTCAGAACATTCTATGATTGGTAAATTTAAAGATCAAATTTTAAGAAAAGAAGACATTCCTTATACAATGACTTCATATTCTCCTTGTTTTAGAAAAGAAAAAGGTTCTCATGGACTTGAAGAACGTGGAATTTATAGAATACACCAATTTGAAAAACAAGAAATGATAGTTGTTTGCGAACCAGAAGATAGCTGGAAATGGTATGATAAAATGTGGAGCTATACTGTTGAATTATTTAGAAGTATGAATATTCCAGTACGTACTTTAGAATGCTGTAGTGGAGATTTAGCAGATTTAAAAGCAAAATCTTGTGACGTTGAAGCATGGAGTCCTAGACAAAAGAAATATTTTGAAGTAGGAAGTTGTTCTAATTTAACAGATGCACAAGCTCGTAGACTTGGAATAAGAATAAAAGGAGAAAAAGAAAATTATTTTGCACATACTTTAAACAATACTGTTGTTGCTCCTCCTAGAATGTTAATTGCAATTGTAGAAAATAATTATCAACCTGATGGAAGTGTAATAATTCCAGAAGTGTTGAGACCTTATATGGGTGGTCTAGAAAAAATAGCAAAAAAATAATTATAAAATTAAAGAAGATAAGTTTCCAAACTTATCTTCTTATAATAAAAGGAGTAAATTATGTTAAATTTTGATATAAGTAATTCTAAATTTGAAATTTCAGCAACAAATCCCAAACAATATCCAACAAATATTTTACCTGAAATTGTTTTAGTTCGGAAAATCTAATGTTGGAAAATCAAGTTTTATAAATACTATGGTTAACAGAAAGAATTTAGCTCATACTAGTTCCGAGCCTGGTAAAACTCGTCAAATCAATTTTTATAACATTGATAATAAATTTTACTTCGTTGATCTTCCTGGCTATGGTTTTAGTAAAATGTCAAAAGAAGAACAAGATAAAGTAGGTTCTTTTATTGAAGAATATTTATTTAACAGAGAAAATATTTCTTTAATTATATTTTTAATAGATATTAGACACAGCCCTACAAATAATGATAAACTTATGTATGATTATATTATTCGTTCAAATAAGCCTTTTATTATGATTGCAAATAAAGTAGATAAAATTCCTGTAACTAAAATTCAAGATACTATGAAAACTTTGCAAAAAGAAATTAATCCCATGATGGATATTAAAACCTTTCCATTTTCTTCTGAAAAAAAGATTTATTCAAAACCAGTTTGGAATATAATTAACAATTTTTTAGAAGAAGAAAAATAAGAAAGCATGCGTAACATGCTTTTTTATTTAATATATTACTTTTTCTAATTCCCTAATTTTATCTCTAACTTCTGCAGCTTTTTCAAATTCCATTTTACTTGCATATTCTAACATTTCATCTGTTAATCTAGAAATAATATCTTTTATATCTTCATCTTTTTCAGTTTTAAATTCTACTTTAATGTCTTCTACATTTACTGCTCTTATTGAATCTCTTACAGATTTATTTATAGTTTTAGGTGTTATTCCATGTTCTTCATTATATTGTTGTTGGATTTTACGCCTTCTATTTGTTTCTGCTATTGCTTTTTCCATAGATTCTGTTAATTCATCTGCATACATAATTACAGTTCCATTTGTATTACGCGCTGCTCTTCCTATTGTTTGAATTAAAGAACGTTCTGAGCGTAAAAATCCTTCTTTATCACTATCAAGTATTGCAACTAAAGACACTTCTGGAATGTCTAAACCTTCTCTTAATAAATTTATTCCAACTAAAACATCAAATTCTCCTAGTCTTAAGTTTCTTATTATTTCCATTCTTTCTAATGATTTTGTATCTGAGTGCATATAATTTACTCTTATATCTAAACTTTTAAGATACTCTGTTAAATCTTCTGCTTGTTTTTTTGTTAAAGTTGTAACCAAGACTCTCTCATTTCTTTCAGCTCTTATATGTATTTGTTCTATTAAATCATCTATTTGATTTTGAACTGGTTTTACCTCTATTTTAGGGTCTAAAAGACCTGTTGGTCTTATAATTTGTTCCACTACGTTTTCCTTGGAATGTTCTTCTTCATATTCTGCCGGTGTAGCACTTACAAATATTACTTGATTTAATCTGTCTTCAAATTCTTTAAATTTTAAAGGTCTATTATCATATGCTGATGGAAGTCTAAATCCATATTTTACTAATGAATCTTTTCTCGATTTATCTCCATTGTACATTGCTCTAACTTGTGGTATTGTTGCATGTGATTCATCCACTAGTAAAAGGAAATCCTTTGGAAAATAATCAAATAATGTATATGGTGGGCTTCCGTGGTTTTCTTCCACTAATATGTCTTGAATAATTTTCTATTCCTGAACAAAATCCAGTTTCTTTCATCATTTCTATATCAAAATTTGTTCTTTCTTCTATTCTTTGTGCTTCTATTAATTTATTATTATCTTTAAAAAATTTAATTCTTTCATCAAGTTCTTGTTCAATTGTAATAATCGCTCTATCCATTTTATCTTTACTTGTAACATATTGAGATGCTGGTGGAACTAATATATGATTTCTTGTTCCAATTGGTTTACCAGTTAAGGGATTTATTTCTGAAATTTTTTCTATTTCATCTCCCCAAAATTCAACTCTTACAGCAGCTTCGCTTTGGGATGAAGGATAAATTTCTAAAATATCTCCTTTTGCTCTAAATGTACCTCTTTTAAAATCTAGTTCATTTCTTCCATATTGCATAGTTACAAGTTTTTTCATTATATCTTCTCTCGATTTTTGGTCTCCTGGTCTTAAAGAAAGTACCATTCCCTGGTAATCTATTGGGTCTCCTAAACCATATATACAAGATACAGATGCAACTACTATTACATCTCTTGTTTCAAATAATGATAATGTTGCTGAATGACGAAGTTTATCTATTTCATCATTTATTGAAGCATCTTTTTCTATATATGTATCTGACGCAGCAATATAACTTTCTGGTTGATAATAATCATAATATGAAACAAAATACTCTACTCTGTTTTCCGGAAAGAATTCCTTAAACTCTGAATAAAGCTGTCCTGCTAACGTCTTATTATGTGCTAAAACAAGTGTCGGTTTTTGCACTTTTTGGATAACATTAGCCATTGTAAATGTTTTTCCGTGAGCCTGTAACCCCAAGTAATGTCTGAAACTTTTTTCCTTCTTTTATTCCATTACTCAAATATTCAATTGCTTGTGGTTGATCACCAGTTGGTTTATATTCTGAATGTAATTTAAACATTTTTCCTCCTCTATAATTCAAAATAAGCTCACAAACTTTATAAATAATGTTAAATAAAACTATTTAATATTTTATCATTTTTCCATAAAAAACGCAAGGCTATACGCCTTGCTATAATTAATATATTATTTCATATAAATCAATAGTTATTCAACATCTTTTTTCCATAGTCCATGTTTATTACAATATGCATATAATGTTGAGCCTGGTTTATATTTAAAATGAGTTTCAGCTTCCTCTCCTGGTTCAAAATATTTTATACATTCTTTTTTATCTGTAACTAATGCAATCCATTCTATAAAATGATCCTGCTCCATAACATGATTTACTTTAACTACTATTTTTCCATCTTTAATTTCATATGTTGGAACATGCTTTTCAACAGCTGCATCTACTGAGTTCGGAATAAGCTCTTTCATTTCTTCTTCACAGCATCTTATTCCACACGCACATTTACAATCCTTTAATACTCTTATAGTAGCCCCACACTTTGCACATTTTTTTATTATTAATTCTTTATTCATAATATTTTTTCCTTTCTTATGTTTTTTTTTTATTATATTTATTTATTAAATAAATATCAAGTATTTTATTCAAATAAAATACAATTGATAATGACAGCCCTTAAACAAATAAGAACTGTCATTATCGACTCAGTGGTGGTAAAGGTCTTCCATTCGGGAATCCGTCCAGTTAACCTCGTTCCATTTTGAGCCACTTTCTACTTCTAATTGGTGGATTTCTCTACCAATCGGGCAGAAATTGGCACAATTGACTGGATTAATGTTTTCAAAATGCTTGGCTGCATCAGCCATGCATTGAACACATTTTAGATTCAGCTCTTCCATCCGAGTCATTTATGCTCACCCCTTTCAGGTTTATATTTATAATTATACCATAAAATTACAATATTCTCAAATCATATAACTAAATAAGTTGACTCATTTTCTATTATTTTTCAGATCTATCCCTTCTAATTCAAGAAGTTTTCTTTTCTTATCTAATCCTCCTGCATATCCTATTAATTTGCCATCTTTTCCAACAACTCTATGACAAGGAATAATTATTCCTATAGGATTGTGTCCTACTGCATTTCCGACCGCCTGTGCTGACATTTTCTCTTTACCTTCTTTTTTTGCCATTATTTTTGCAATATCACCATATGTTGTAGTTTTTCCATAAGGAATTTCACATAAAATTTTCCAAACCTTTTTTCTAAATTCACTTCCTATTGGATTCAGATTATTTTCTAATTCTTTTATACTTACTTTTTCACCCATAAAATATTTATCAAGCCATCTTTTAGTTTTAATAAAAATTGGTAAATCATTTTTAAATTTTACTTTTTCTTTTATATTTTCCATAAAATATTTTTGTTTTTCTATCCAAAGTCCATTAATGCTTTTTCCATCACTTGTAATAGTAAGGTTTCCAACTTTAGAAACATATTCGGTATAATAAATCATTTAAATTCTCCTAAATATTTTATTATTATAAAAAGAAATGTGAAAATAGATTATTTCTCACATTTCTTTTTATATATTCTTAACGTTCTTCTTCCTTCTTTTCTGATTCATTTTCTGGAATTTGAGTTATATCTGGATTTAAAGCTCCTACTCCAACCATTTCAGTTATAGGCGTTTTTGAAGTATACTTCTTATTTTTTTGTTCTGTATCTAATTTCAATGTATATACTCTTTTATATGCAGTAGTAGACCTAGTTTTCATTAGTTCTTTGTCTCTTTCTGTAAAAATTATTTCTACACCATCGATATTAGTGTTTTTAAAATCATTTTTTAAATCTGAACCATAAAATACTGCAATTTGTTTATCTCCGTATTTACTTCTTATCCAATCAACAGCTATATTTAAATCTCTAGTATAATATGGATAAACATCATGTACAAATCTAAAATGCCTTAATATCTCCATTCTTTCCTTAGTAGTTATACTAGGAGTAGTATGCTTATGTTCTTTAACTAGTTCGTCTGCCTTTACACCTACAATTAATTTTTTACACTTACTATCTGCTATTAGCAGATGCTCTAAATGTCCAGCATGGAATAAATCATATGTTCCAGGAACATAACCATATTCATATTCTTTATCTTCAGGCTCGTTTTTCCTTTTATTTTGTTCTTCTATATATTCAGTATATCTTTTTATTAAAGCTGCTTTTACTAATCTTTTATCTAGTGTAGTAATTTTAAATGTAAAATTAACACCTCTAATTTGTTCCATAATTTTCATTCTATCTTCTACTTTTTTTAGTGGTGTACCCATACCTAAAATTTCACATAATTTGTCATCATACACTCCTACAGCAAAACATTCTGAACCATCTCTTCTAGTCATTTGTATTTCTCTATCTAAATTATCTAAATCATGAGCTCTTAAAACATCAAATGAACCTATGACATAATTAATCATATTATTCCTCCTATACTAGTTTTTTATATGTATTCCATTTTATGTCATTATTTTTAACTTCTGCTATTATTTCTTCTAAGTTTAAAGAAGAAACTTCGTCTATCATTTTATACAATAAATCTAAAGTTATATTTACAGGGATTCCTTCTTCAAAAAACACCTTGTTTTTTATAGAGTCTAAAACTTCAATATCATATTTTTCTATTATAGATTTGTTAGTATAATCATAGTCTTTATAAATTTGCGGTTTCTCAAGTTTTTTTAAATATCTATTATAAAATAAATAATCTGCAATAAGATGTAAAAAAAATCCTTTATCATAATCGTTTTCTATGTTATTTTTTTCTAAATATTTGCCCAAGTTAGTATAAGCAGGTGATTTACCATAATGTGTTTTTGATTTGTCAGTTGTTAAGTCTGGAGCAATAGTTCCTTCTAAAAAATTTTTATTTGGTTCTTTTTTATTTTTTCTTAAATATTCTTTTGCTATTGCTAAATGTATTACATATCCTGGCATAGTTTCCTCCTTAAAAACAAACTATATATATTATACCATATTTTTACATATTTGTACAATTTCTATTTTTTATAAAAGTATTTCAACAATATCATTAATTTGAATTTCTGTTCCATTATACAATATTATACACCTTCTATATTCATCAATATTTTTAACTTTTTCAGAAATAGTAATATATTCCCCACCTTCTTTTTTTAAGTCCTGGATAAAATATGTAATAATAACTTTTGGTTTATTTTTTATATTATGTTTTATTTTCTGTAAATTTTTATCTATTTTTTCTTTGTCCTCTTCACCGAAGTTCTATTTTATTTTTAGTTAATCTTGCTGTTTCTTTGATTTCATCTGAATAGCCAGCAAGTGCTGAAAATGGCGCAAATTGTGCAGCTCTTTGTTCTATACTTAATCTTGGATGTTTAGTAGAGACATGATGCTCCATATTTATTATATCATCATATTTTCCCATAAGCCTTATTCTTTATGACCTCCTATTTGCTTGTTTCTTTCTATTGTTGTTCCATCTTTTTCTAAATTCATTCCTTTTATAATTGCATTTTTACCATATTTTTTCTTTATATCTAAAATTGTATGTTGAAGATTATTTTCCTTTTTCCTTTCTTTTTCTTCTTGGATTTTTTCTTCTTGTTGTTTACTATAATCAATAAATAAACTCATTTGTTCATCTTTCTTTTCTTCTTGAATTCTATTTTCGCTTATAACATTATTTGCTACAACATTTAGTCTCCTAACTAATAAATTTTTATTTATTATTCTCTCGTAAAGTTCTTCCATTGCTTCTAGAATTTTCTTTGTAGATGATGTATTTTCTTTCAAGTTTATTGTCCCATGAGAATGTTTTGGTATCTTTCTTCCATATCTATCTGTTACTATTTCTCCATGATATAAAGCATTAATTTCAGGATTAATTAAATTTTCTATATCATAACCTATTGTTAAAGTAAGTTGTTTAGTAACTAATTTTTTATCTACTAAATCTAATACTAATAAATCTGTCATCTCTTTTACAATTAATTTTGTTTGTTTATAATTATATGGTTCATGTAATACTTGTCCTAAACTTAAACTATTTGTTTCTGGCTTAAAATTTTTTACATCTTTCATAGTACATGGTTCATATCCCCATGCGTGGTCTATTAAAAGCTCCGCATTTATTCCAAATAATTTATATAATAAATCTTCATTATTTATTGAGCATCTAGCTACATCTCCCATTGTGAACATATTATTTTCTTCTAATTTTTTTTGATATCCGCTTCCTACTCTCCAAAAATCTGTTAATGGTCTATGATTCCAAAGTAATTTTCTATAATTCATTTCGTCTAATTCCGCTATTCTTACACCATTTTTATCTGGCTTAGTATGTTTTGCTCCTATATCCATTGCAATTTTTGCTAAGTACATATTTGTACCTATTCCTGCTGTTGCTGTTATTCCAGTAGTTTTTAAGACATCATATATCATCATTGTTACCATTTGTCTTGGTGTCATATTTAATGTTTTTAAATATTTTGTAATATCAATAAATACTTCATCTATTGAATATGGAAATATATCTTCTTTTGAAACATATTTTAAATAAATACTATAAATTTTTGTACTATATTCCATATATTTTGACATTCTTGGAGGTGCTATAATATAATCTAATTTTAAATTGGGGTTATTTTTTAATTTTGTGTCATTAAAAGACGAATCTATAAATTCATGATTTTTTGCTTTAAATTTTCTATTATAATTTATTTCATTTACTTTTTTTATTACTTCAAACAATCTTGCCCTACCTGATATTCCATAAGATTTAAGCGATGGGCTGACTGCTAGGCATATTGTTTTTGAGGTTCTTGATTTATCTGCTACTACTAGATTTGTTGTTAACGGATCTAAATTTCTTTCTCTACATTCAACAGAGGCAAAAAAACTTTTTAAATCTATACTTACATATATACTCAAAATTTTTCACCTCCGTTTTTAGTTTTAATTATTATACCACCATTTTCTCTTATTGTAAACGTTTGTTTGTAGTTTTTTTAAATCATAACCACCCGTAAAACGGGTGGTTTGTTCTTAGCCTAGAAGGCTATTGTACTGGCACTTCTAGGCTTAAGCC
>CANRPS010000020.1 GCA_947632585.1 uncultured Clostridia bacterium | reverse complement strand
TACAAGTCAGGTAACAGATATGAGTGGAATGTTTTATGGATGTGGTGGATTAACAAGTTTAGACTTAAGTCAATTTAGTACAAGTAAAGTAACAGATATGAATGGAATGTTTGATAGTTGTAGTAAGTTAACAAGTTTAGACTTAAGCCAATTTGATACGAGTCAAGTAACAGATATGAGTGGAATGTTTTATGGATGTGGTGGATTAACAAGTTTAGACTTAAGTCAATTTAATACAAGTCAGGTAACAGATATGAGTGGAATGTTTTATGGATGTGGTGGATTAACAAGTTTAGACTTAAGTCAATTTAGTACAAGTAAAGTAACAGATATGAATGGAATGTTTGATAGTTGTAGTAAGTTAACAAGTTTAGACTTAAGCCAATTTGATACGAGTCAAGTAACAAATATGAGTAGAATGTTTACAAATTGCAATGCATTAACAAGATTAAATATAAGTGAATTTAATACGAGTAAAGTAGTTAGTATGGCAAGCATGTTTGATGCCTGCTGGAATTTGATAGAATTAGATGTAAGCAGTTTTGATACAAGTCAAGTAACAGATATGAGTAGAATGTTTTTACATTTGGAGAAAGTAAAAGAACTAAATTTAAAATCATTTAATACTTCAAATGTAATTAATATGAATCAAATGTTTTTTGTATGTGGTAGTCTTATATCTTTGGATTTAAGTAGTTTTAATACAAGTAATGTAGTAGATATGGGATCAATGTTTTATAATTGTCATGATTTAACAACAATATATGTAGGGCCTGAATGGACAACAAAAAATGCAGATGTAACAGATATGTTCACGGAATGTGGAACTTCACAAACAACACTTAAAACAAATTAAATATATAGTGTTTAGTAATTTTATAAAAGTTTAATAAAAATAGATGTGAAACTAATGTAGATTTTAGTAAATCATCTATTTTTATTTTTACAATACAAAAACTAATTAATTTTAAAATTTAATTTGTATTGTAAAAGCCTGTAAATATAGGAAATTTTAAGAAAAAAACTTTACATAAATGCTAATTTATGGTATAATTATATATGATTTAAAATATGGATATAATTGGAAGAAATTTTTAAAATTTGGGGGATAATATGGAAGAAAGAAAAAATAAAGCACAGATAAAATTATTAGCTAAGGTAGCATTTTGCCTTAGTCTAATTTTGGTGTTATTTTTTGTAACTCAAAAAGAAAACTACCAAGAAATGCGTCGTAAAGCAATTCTTACACCAAATGTAGCAGAAAATATAAACACAAATAGTAATAGATGTTATTTATCAGACATGAAATATATAGAAGGCGAATCATATGCAGCAAATGGACATATGATTAAATTAGACAAAAATGATAGTGATAAATTAATAAATTTACAAGTAGAAGGAAAATCTAAAACTTTTATAAAAGGTATATGTGCATGGGCATCTTCTCAAATAATATATGATTTAAATGGTTATAAATATGATTATTTTACAACATATTTAGGTGTAGATATTGAGGAAACAAGTGATTATTTTAATACAGGTGTTAGATTTAAAATATATACATCTAATGACGGAAAAACATGGAAAACAGAAGTTGAAACAGATACAATGTATGGTTGGTCTGATGCACAATTTATTAAAATAGATATTAGAGAAGCAAAATATTTAAAATTAGTTGCAGATAATAATAGTCCAAATTGGTGGGCTGAATGGTATGATGAAGCAATATATGCAGATGCAAAATTAATAAGAGATGGATATGAAGAAAATCTAAATAAAACATATGATTTTATTAAAACATTAGATGAATATGATGAAATAATTAAAGGATATGAAGGACAAGAAATAACAGGAGATTATGAACTATATTTACTACAAAGAGAACTTGTTAAAAATGCTGGATATGATATCTTACAAGCTACAATAGCAAGTGATGAGTCTGTAGAAGAAACTATAAGATGGTTAGTATCAGATGTAGATAACTTGCGTTTGTATATATTAGGTGGAGAACCTGATGGAAATTATGTATCTTCACTTCAAGTATTATCTAGATTATATACTAAACATAAAGAAGATTTATATAATGAAAAATTAACTGCACATGGAACAATTTATGGTGAGTTATATAAGAAAATGATGATTACTCTTTCTTTAACACACTCAGCTCAGGTTGCATTATGGATGGATACAACTAGTCCAGAAAATCAATCAGATGCGGTTACTCGTTATGAAATTTATAAATATTTACATGAAAACAATAAATTTGTAGTTTCTAAAAATCAGGATCACACACCATGGTTTGAAGATTTAAAAGTAGAAGAAATGCGTTATGTTTTAAATAATATTATAGATGATGAAGAAATATTATGGCTTAATGAGTATACACAAGAATATATAGATAAAAATCCTGGAAAAGAAGAAGAATACTTACAACCACATCATTATATGAAATATATATGGCCAGATTATAGTAAACCAGAATTTCATGATTTAGCTAAAAAAGAGGAATGGGATAAAAAATATCATTTCTTAAAATATAATGTAACTTATAGACCGGGTGTTTATAAATTATGGATGAATATCGAAGGTGGAGCAGTCTGTGGTGGTATATCTAAAATAGGTTCAAACATTCGTGGAGTACACGGAACTCCTTCATCTGTAATTAGTCAACCAGGTCATGCAGCACTTATTTATTATAGAAAAGACAAAGACAATAATGGTTATTGGACTATAGATAATGACGTAAGTGGTTGGGCACAATCTGGTAAAACAGAAAAACTAAGTGTAAGAATGCCTCTTGGATGGGGTAGTGATGAATATGTAGAGGGATGGGCTGCTTCATATATAGTTTTAGCACAAGAAGCTTTAAACCATAATGATGAATATGAAGAAGCATCAAAAGTAATAATGACAGCAGATGCATATAAAGATAACCCTAAAAAACAAGAAGAAATATATAGAAAAGCATTAGATATAGAACCTATAAACATAGATGCATGGTACGGATTAATTAAATTATATAAAGCAGATAGTACAAAAACAGAAAAAGACTATTATGATTTAGCAGTAGAAATTGGTGAAAACTTAAAATGTTACCCACTACCAATGTATAATTTAACAAACCAAATTAAACCAATGTTTAAAAATAATGATTATATATTTAAATTTACAATACTACAAGCAAATTTACTAGAACAAGGAAGCAAATGGGAAGATGGTACAAAAGTTTATCAACCAAGTATAACAAGAACAGTTGCATCATTCTTACTAGGACAGATGGATAAAGATCTAGCAAAATTCTCATTTGATGGAGAAGATGCTGGAAAAATAGTATTAGCAGAACGTTTTGATAATTCTGGAATTAATTGGGATTATAGTATAGATGGTAAAACTTCTTGGAATATAGTTTCATTTACAGCAGATGAAGAACATAAATTAGTTTTACCAGAAGACAAATTAAGTGCTATAAATGCAGAAAATGATATTTATGTTCATATTGTAGGAACGGGTTATGAAGAAGAGAACTTATATAAAGTTGATATAACAGAAGGAAAAAATTTAGATACCTTATATGCTAATGATTTAGAAAATCGCGTAGTAGGTGTAGGATTAGAAACTGAGTGGCGTTATAATGATGGAGAAGAATGGACTTCATATAATGATTCATCACCAATATTAACAGGTAATAAAAGTATTCAAATAAGAGAACCTGCAAAAGGTGCAATGCTAGCAAGTGAACCTATTACATTTACATTTAATGAAGATACTGATACTACTACAAGAAAATATGTCCCAGTTTCACACTTATCAATAGATAAAGTTTCTACTGAAGCAGGTGGTGGACATCAAGGTGAAGCCATACATGCAATAGATGGAAACTATAATACAAGATACCATTCAGACTGGAGTGGAAATGATACAGAACGTTATATGGTAATTAAAGTAGATAGACCAATTTATTTATCAGCAATTGAATATGTACCAGCAGGTGGAGGAAATGGTAAAATCTTAGATGGTACAATATATGGAAGTATGGATGGAGAAAATTTTGATAAATTAATTAGTGTAAAAGGATTAGCCAATAATGAAGATATAAAATATTTTGATTTAGAAACAAGTCAAGAAGTACAATATATTAAGATTGTAGCAGATAAGGCTTCAAATGGAAATTGGTTTACTGCTAGAATGTTTAATGTATTCCAAGATTTAACAAAAAACCCACATCCAACAGCAGGTATTGCATATAGTACGATTGAACCAACAAATGAAGATGTTGTTGCAAGACTTGTAAATCCAAGTACAGATATAAGAATTACAAATAACAATGGTAGCAATACTTATAGTTTTACAGATAATACAAGTTTCACATTTGAATTTATAGATGATGTAACAGGAAAAACTGGTTCAGCAGAAGCTAAAGTTACTTGGATAGATAGAATAGCACCAACTGCAACTATCGAATATAGTACAACAACACATACAAATGATGAGGTTGTAGCAACTCTTATACCAAGTGAAGATGTAACTATATTAAATAACGCAGATACCACTTATACATTTGAGAAAAATGGAAGTTTTACATTTGAATTTCAAGATGCAGCTGGAAATAAAGGAGAGGCAACTGCAAAAGTTTATTGGATTGGTATACCATCAGATGCTATTAAACCAGGAGATCCAGGATTTGAAGATGGACCAGGAATAGAAGATCCTATACCACCAATACCAGATGATCCAACACCTTCTGAACCAGATAATCCAAATCCTCCAACACCACCTGTAAGTGAGGAAAAAGTAGAATCTACTATATATGAAATAGAAGATGAATATATATCAAAAATTAATGAACTTACAAAAGTAAGTGAATTTAAGCAAAATATTAAATCAAATGGTGAAGTAATAATTACAGATAAAAATGGAAATGTATTAAATGATGAAGATATAATAACCACAGATACAATTGTTAAATTATCAGGTGGAAAAGAATATAAACTTATTGTAATAGGGGATATAGATTGTGATGGAGAAATTACAGTAAATGATCTTGCAAAAATTAAATTATTCTTAATAGATTTTATAGATTTAACGGAAAGTACTAAAAAAGCAGCTAATATAGATACTGATACAGAAATTACAATAAATGATCTTGCTATAATTAAATTAATACTAATAGGGTTAATTTAGAGGTGAGTGGCTATGAAAAAAATAATTAGATTAAATTTAATTGTATTAGTTGCATTAATACTAGTATCATTATGTGGTTTAAAAAGTGTATATGCAGAATCAAGTTGCGATGCTATTTTACAGATTGAAAAGTCAGAATATAAAAAAGATGATGAAATATCAGTATATGTTAGAATAATTAATATAAAATCTGATTTTGGAATATTAGCTGGAAATATGACATTAGTATATGATCAAGATAGTTTAGAATTATTAAATATGTATGGTCAAAATGATTGGGATACTCCAATCCCAAATGTAACATATAATAAAGCTAATGGGAAGATAGTAACAACAAAAAATGGATTTGCTAAAAATGATGAAAACATTTTAAAAATAGTATTTAAAGCAATAAATAATAAAGACAATGTAAAAATTGGTTTGAATAACATTTCTTTTGCAGATTCTAATTTAATTAGGTTAACAAATAGTCCAGAAGTTACTATTAAAATAAAAGAACCAGAAGTAGTTCCAACAGAACCTGTTGAAGTAGAACCAAGTACACCAGAAGTAACTATTCCAGAACCTACTGAAACAGAAACAAATATCCCAGAACAGAGTGAAACAACAACTAGTAAACCAGAACAAAATAATATTATTAATACTACTACTAATAATATTATAGAGTCAGAACAAAATGAGACAGATGTAAAAGAAGATGAAAATACCCAATCAACGATTTATCCTGTATTAACTAGTGGAGAAAATAATACTACAAATTCAAATGAATCAAAAAATGATGATAGTGTTAGCAAATCGAAATTACCACAAACAGGAGAAAAAAGAATAATATTAATAGTGTCAATTTTCATTTTTATAATATGTATGATTTTTATTATACGTTCATGTGTTAAATATATGAAAAATAAAAGTATAGATAATAATGATGAAGAAGATGAATAGTTGAAATAAAATAATTAGAAAATTAGAATATTCTAATTTTCTAATTATTTTTTATTAAAGATTGAAATTCTATATAAAGTATGGTATTAATAAAATGTTAAAAGGAGATGTATATGGAAGAAGAAAAATTAAAAGAAAAAGAAGAAACTGAAAAGAAAATTTTTGCCAAAGGTTATTGTTTTACTAAAATATTTATATTTTTTTTAATAGGATGTCTTTTTGGAACATATTATGAAGAAATATTATGGTTTATTAGTAAAAGAGAATGGGTAAATAGACAAGGACTGATATTTGGTCCATTTAGCCCTATTTATGGCTTTGGAGTTTCGATTTATGTTATTTTACTAGGAAAACATAATGAAGAAAGAGGAATTTTAAAAACCTATTTGTATTCATGCTTAATAGGTGGTGTCGCAGAATTCATGACTAGTATAATTTGTGAGTTTGCATTTGGAGTGAAATTTTGGGACTATACAGGGTATTTTTTGAATATTTTAGGAAGAACAACAATTCCATTTATGCTTGCATGGGGATTGTTAGGATTATTTTTGATGAAAGTAGCATATCCATTTGTGTCAAAATTAGTGGAAAAAGCACCTTATAAAATAGCACAGCCAATATATATTGTTATTTTAGTATTTATTATTTTAGATATGATTTTAACATATAGTGCACTTGGCAGAATGACTTTTAGAAGTCAAGGAAAAGAACCTTTTACATTTGTGGGAAAAATATATGATAAAATTTATACAGATGAATATTTATATAATAAATTTCCTGCAATGAGACCAGATAAATAAAAATAAGCAGTAGTAAAACTACTGCTTATTTTTTAACATCCCCCAAATTGTATTGGTTTTTACATAATCATTGTAATCATTTTCAACATTTTGATCGTATTTTTCTAATTCTATTAATAATGAAGAAAAACAATTATCTTCAAAAATATTATTCAACTTAGGAATTATCGGTTTTAATTTTGACTTTATGTTTTTGATTTCTTTTTTATAATTATCCTTATTTGTAATATACAATAATAATGGTTTATATCTAATCCAACCTAAAGAAGCTTTTAAAAATCTACCTTTAATGGAGTCTTCTTTTACATGTATTCTTCTTAAACTTTTAGGATATTCTCCACTCATAATATTGGTATATTTTAAGAAACCATCATGAAAATGATATACTGGTATTTTATACACACTTGAATTATCTAAAGCTGTTGAAAAGAATGTATCTTCTCCTCTTGCAAGAGGAGGATTATAGAAAGCAGGAATATTATCTATCTTATCAATATTTAAACATAAGGTTGAACCTGCAATCCATTTACCAATTCCATCTGAAAGAATTTCAGTAGAACCAATGCCATGGGCATAATTATAATTTGCATATGTAACACCATTATTATTTTTCATTTTTTCTTTAATAGATTCCCAAGAAATAACTTCATTACTAATTACTTCTACAAAATGTTTAAAATCTTCTTCAGTAAAATTTTCATCAAACTCTATATAAGGAATAGGAGATATATATCCGCAGTGATATCCTATTGTAATATCAGAATTATTTTGTTCCATAAATTTAATGTGTTCTAAAATATTATCTTGTTTAATCCATGTATTTTTACCATGATCTTTTACAACTGCTATTGGATATTCATCATCATCCCAAAACAAAAGATAATCCATTTTTTGTTTTAAGGCATAATACATTATTGTATTTCTTCCTTTAGCATGTCCATGCCCGAAAAAACAAGTTTAAATCTTTTTCATCAAAGTTATTTTTTTCTACTAAATGCTTGATTTCTCTTTTTATACATTCGGGAGTAATATATTTTATTTTAATTTTTTCAAATACTTTTTTATCAATATTATAGAACTCTTCTTTTGGCGTATGTTGATATTCTGTATCATATAGAATAAAAATAGTTAAACTTATTTTTTTATCATATTTTCTAGCTTGAGATAACATATCTTTATAATAATTATTAATGATTTTACATACATTAGATCGACCTGTTACAAATCCTATTCCAAAATTTATTTGTTTTTTCATATAAATACCTACTTATTATTAAATTAAAGCATCTTTTATTATATAATATTTTCTATAATTTGTAAATAATTTTAAGAAAAATTTAATATTTGTAAAAACTGCTAAAAAGAGGCAAAAATATTTTGTTACAAATTGTTGAATTAAGTAAATCCATTTGATATAATCATAAATGGAAAGCAAAATATTAAAAAAGTAGAAAGGAGTATATGATATGAAAAATATCATATAAATAATATAATGGAAGAAAATTGTGTAAATTGTTCAAATTGTGCAACTGAAAGAATAAAACAAGAAACAAAAGAAATATTAGAAAAATATCCAAGAAAAAAAGATGAATTAATAATGATATTAAATGAAGTTCAAGAAAAATATGGATTTATTCCAAAAGAAGCACAATTAGTTATTTCAGAATATTTGTCAATTCCAATGGCTGAAATTTATGGTGTTATAACATTTTATTCAAGATTTACTTTAACCCCAAAAGGAAAATATAATATATCAATTTGTTTGGGAACAGCATGCTATGTAAAAGGTTCTCAAAAAATTTTAGACAGAGCAAAAGAAAGACTAAAAATAGAACCAGGAGAAGTAACAGCAGATGGCAAATTCTCAATAGATGATGTAAGGTGTGTTGGGGCTTGTGGTCTAGCTCCTGTATTCATGATAAATGATGAAGTATATGGAAATGCAACAGTGAAGCAATTCGACGAGGTCCTTGACAAATATATGAATGAAGAAAATTCTAAGTAATAAAGGAGGGTATCAATGAAAACAATTGAAGAAATTGAAAAAATTAGAAGTGAAAAAAGACAAGAATTAGATTTAAGAGTAAATGTAAATTCATCTTCAATAGAGAGACATATTTTAGTGTGTCACGGAACAGGCTGTACATCTTCTAAATCACCTAAAATTATAGAAAACCTTAGAAGAATAATTGAAGAAAGAAATATACCAAATATTCGAGTTATACAAACAGGTTGTTTTGGACTTTGTGCAAAAGGACCAATTGTTATTATAAGACCTGAAGAAACTTTTTATGCTCATGTAAAACCAGAAGATTGTGAAGACATTATAAATAGTATGTGTGATGGAACAAGAGTAGAAAGATTACTTTGCAAAGATATAGATGGAACTATAGTACAAAAACTTGATGAATTAAGTTTTTATAAAAAACAAAAAAGAATTGCTTTGAAAAATTGTGGAATAATTGATCCTGAAAATATAGATGAATATATAGCATTTGATGGATATAAAGCATTAGAAAAAGTTTTAACTTCTATGTCACCTGATGATGTAATTAATGTAATTAGTGCATCTGGGCTAAGAGGTAGAGGTGGAGCAGGATTTCCTACAGGTAAGAAGTGGACTTTTTGTAAAAATGAAGTAGCAGATCAAAAATATATTGTTTGTAATGCTGATGAAGGTGATCCTGGTGCATTTATGGATAGAAGTATCCTAGAAGGTGACCCACATTCAGTATTAGAAGCTATGTCAATTGCAGGATATGCAATAGGTGCAAATCAGGGATACATATATGTAAGAGCAGAATATCCAATAGCCGTACAAAGACTTAAGATTGCAATTAAGCAAGCAAGAGAATATGGTTTACTTGGTGATAATATTTTTGGTACAGGACATAAATTTGATATAGAAATAAGATTAGGTGCTGGAGCATTTGTATGTGGAGAAGAAACTGCACTTTTAGAATCAGTAGAAGGAAAACGTGGACAACCAAGACTTAAACCACCATATCCAGCAAGTAAAGGTTTATTTGGAAAACCAACTGTAATAAATAATGTTGAAACTTTAGCAAATATAACAAAAATAATTTTAAATGGTGCTGAATGGTATTCAAGTATTGGAACAGAAACATCTAAAGGAACTAAAGTATTTGCTTTAGGTGGAAATGTTAATAATGTTGGATTAGTTGAAGTACCTATGGGAACAACATTAAGAGAAATCGTATTTGACATAGGCGGAGGAATTCCAAATGGAAGAGAATTTAAAGCTGCACAAACTGGTGGACCTTCAGGTGGATGTATTCCTGCTGAACATTTAGATACACCGATAGATTATGAATCATTAGCAGCAATTGGTTCAATGATGGGTTCAGGTGGATTAATTGTTATGGATGATACAAAATGTATGGTAAATTTAGCTAAATTTTATCTAGAGTTTACTGTTAAAGAAAGTTGTGGTAAATGTACTCCTTGTAGAATAGGTACAAAAAGAATGCTTGAAATTCTAGAAAAACTATGTAATGGTAAAGGCACAGAATATGATATTTATAAACTAGAAAAACTTGCAATAAATATAAAGAAAGCAAGTGTATGTGGACTTGGTCAAAGTGCACCAAATCCAGTTTTAAGTACTTTAAATTATTTTAGAGAAGAATACTTAAAACATGCAGTTGATAAAGTATGTGATACACATGAATGTAAAGCGATAACAAAAATAACAATTGATGAGGAAAAATGTAGAAGTTGTGGACTTTGCCAAAAGGCATGTCCTGTATCTGCAATTGAAGGAGAAGCAAGAGATAAAAGAAAGATTAATCAAGATAAATGTATTAAATGTGGTACATGTATTGCAACTTGTCCATTTAAAGCAATTGGATAATAACTTAAATAAAATATTAAAAGAAGGGAATTTAAGAAAATGGAGGAAAATTTAATTACTTTAACTATAGATGGAATAGAAGTAAAAGCTCCAAAGGGAACAACTGTACTAGAAGCAGCTCGTAAAGTAGGAATAGATATTCCAACACTTTGTTTCTTAAAAGAAATAAATGAAGTTGGAGATTGTAGAATCTGTATAGTAGAAATTGAGGGAAGAAGAGGTTTTGCTACATCTTGTGTTCAAACTATAGAAGAAGGAATGGTTGTACATACAAATACTAAAGAAGTACAAGATGCAAGACGTACAGTTTTAGATTTGATACTTTCTAATCATGTGAAAGAATGTTTAACATGTTCTCGTTCAGGTAATTGTGAATTACAGAATTTATGTGAAAAATTTAATATTCAAACAATAGAATATGAAGGAGAAATGACAAAACATGAAATAGATGATAAATCTCCATCTATTGTAAGAGATTTTAATAAATGTATATTATGTAGAAGATGTGTTTCTACTTGTAAAAAGGTTCAAGAAATTGGAGCTATAGATTGTACAGGTAGAGGATTTGAGTCATGTGTTTCTACAACATATGATAATAGTTTAAATGAAGTAGATTGTACATTTTGTGGACAATGTATTGAAAGTTGTCCAACAGGAGCACTTCATGAAAAAGAAAATATTAATGATGTTATTTTGAAATTAAAAGATCCTGATGTATATACAGTAGTTCAGACTGCACCAGCAGTTAGAGTGGCATTAGGAGAAGAATTTGGTTTTCCTATAGGAACTAATGTAAAAGGAAAAATGGTAACATCTTTAAGAAGACTTGGATTTGATAAAGTTTTTGATACAAACACAGGTGCAGATTTTACTATTATGGAAGAAGCAAACGAGTTTGTTGAAAGATTTACAAAAAATGAATGTCTACCAATGATTACGTCATGTAGTCCTGGATGGGTTAGATTTGCAGAAAAAAATTATGGCGATTTATTAAACCATTTATCAAGTTGTAAATCACCACATCAAATGTTTGGAGCTGTTATTAAAAGTTATTTTGCTGAAAAGTATGGTATAGACAAGAATAAAATTTGTGTAGTATCAATTATGCCTTGTGTTGCAAAAAAATATGAAGCAACAAGACCTGAGATGGAAGTTGATGGTGTAAGAGATGTTGACTATGTTCTTACAACTAGAGAACTTGCAAGATTAATTAAACAAGAAAATATTGATTTTAATACATTAGAAGATAGTAATTTTGATGATCCTATGGGAGAGGCAAGTGGTGCAGGAGCAATATTTGGAACAACAGGTGGAGTTATGGAAGCAGCAATTAGAACTGCAGTTGACACTTTAGAAAATAAATCAATAGATAGACTAGAGTATCATGAAGTAAGAGGAGAAAAGGGAATTAAAGAAACTAGTTTAAATATAAATGGTACAGAAATAAGAATTGCAGTTGCAAGTGGATTGGCAAATGCTAGAAAATTAATGGATCAAATAAGAAGAGGAGAATCACCATATCATTTTATAGAAATAATGGCATGCCCTGGTGGATGTGTAACTGGAGGAGGACAGCCGATAAAAAGTTCTAAAATAAGAGCTGAAGTAGATGTAAGAAAATTAAGAGCAGATGCTTTATATGATATAGATGAAAAAAGTACAGTTAGAAAATCACACGAAAATCCAGCAATTAAAGAAATATATGGTTCTTATTTACAAAAACCAGGAAGTGAACTTGCTGAAAAACTATTACATACTCATTATACTCCTAAAGAAAAGTATGAAATATAGTTGGATTTTAAAATTTCTTAATTGAAGGTAAAACTTATTTTCTGTTTTTTGACTAATATATCAATGAGAATTTTTATAAAAATATTAAATATAAAAAGTGGGAAGCTGGATTGCTTCCCATTTTATGACAAAAGGTTTTATTTTATTTTCCAGATTCTTTGACACCGAGTGCAAACTGAAAAATTTTTGTAGGTCTTGATTTTGTGTCCCAGAAGTTTACAAATTTTACCGCCACAGATAATTTTGAACAACCTGATTTGTTTGGAGAGTTCTTGAACTTCTCTTTTGTTTTCATCAAAGTTATTCTTGGAATTACGAAAATCGTTACAAACAATTTTGAAAAAATCTTCGTAATCATTTTTTGTGGTTTCAAATTCATCAACTTGGAATCTTTCAGGCCTAGTTAAATCTTTTGCCATATTTTCATCTCCTTTCTTCAATTACTTGTGACAAGTTACATATTGTATGTCAACAGCAAAGAGATATCTCTTTGCTAGAAAGGATAAAGCATGTGTCATATGACACATATATAATTATTTTAACATGATTATAAACAAAATTCAAATTTTAATATAAAATAGGGAACTTTTTTAAGTTCCCTATTAAAAACAATTAGAATATAATTATTTATCACATTTACAATCACAAGATTCGCCTTTAGTTCCTCTTAAACATTTTCCATCATGTTTACATTTAACAGCCATATTATAATGACGAACATCATTTACCCAAATATCAATAGCATATTCTTTACCTGGGCAAAGAGGTCCAAATACAAATTCACCATATTTATCTGTAAAAGTATGAGAAACTGGTATTCTATTTTTTCTTCCTTCTTTTCCAAAATCTATTTCTATTAATTTAACAACTGCATCTTTAATTGGTTCATTGAAAGCATTTTTTATAGTACCATATATAACATCTCTAGTGTCTTCTGGTAAATTGATATCTATATCAAATTGTTTACCATTTGAAATTAAACCATTAACATCTATAACAGGACAATGTGGTTTATTCTTTTCACAAATCATATCTTTTTCTTCCATTTTATCCTCCAATATTAACTTAAGTAATTAATTACTTAATATATACTATGAAAAATGTCGTTTTTTGTGAAAATAACTTATAAACTTATTTTAAAATCCTATTGTTAAATTTTTGAATTTATGATAGAATAGCGAAAGAAAAACAAAAAGAAAGGAAAAATTGTTATGCCACAAATAAAATATAAAAGGGTGTTATTAAAATTAAGTGGAGAAGTATTAGCAGGTGAAGATAAAACTGGAATTAATATTCAAGTGTTAGGAACAATTAGTGATAAAATAAAAGAGATAGTAGACATGGGAGTTCAAGTTGCAATAGTAGTTGGTGGCGGAAATTTCTGGAGAGGAAGAAGAAATGGAGAACAAATGGAAAAGACCACAGCAGATTACATGGGAATGCTTGCTACAGCATTAAATGCTTTAGCTCTTCAAGATGCAATAGAAGCAAGAGGAGTATATACGAGAGTCCAAACAGCAATAGAAATGAGAGAAATAGCAGAACCATTTATTAAAAGAAAAGCTATTAAGCATTTGGAAAGAGGAAGAGTAGTTATATTTGCTTGTGGAACAGGAAATCCATTTTTCACAACAGATACAGGAGCAGCACTTAGGGCAGCTGAAATAGAGGCTGATGCAATTCTACTTGGAAAAGCAATAGATGGAGTATATTCTGCAGATCCTAAATTAGATCCATCTGCAATAAAATACGATGAAATAACATATCAAGAAGTTTTGGAAAAGGATTTAAAAGTTATGGATTCAACAGCGACAGCTCTTTGTAAAGATAATAATATTCCACTTGTAGTATTTGGCATATCAGATCCTAATAATATTGTCAAAGCAGTTAAAGGAGAAAAAATAGGAACAATAGTTAAATAAAAATATTTAGATAAAATTATTTAAAAGGAGGTATATGTTAGTAAAAAACTAACATAGATAGAATATGATAGATTATAATGTTATTAAAGAAAAAATGGATAAATCAATAGAAAATTTAAGTGTAAAATTTGCAGAAGTAAGAGCAGGAAGAGCAAATCCTGCAATATTAAATAAAGTAAGAATAGATTATTATGGAACACCAACACCAATAAATCAAGTTGCAGGAATTTCTGTACCTGAAGCAAGATTGATTGTTATTCAACCTTGGGACTTATCTATTCTTAAAGAAATAGAAAAAGCTATTTTAGCATCAGATATTGGTATAAATCCAAATAACGATGGAAAAGTAATAAGACTTTCTTTCCCTGAATTGACAGAAGAAAGAAGAAAAGAACTTGTAAAAGATATCAAAAAACAAGCAGAAGATGCTAAAGTTGCAATTAGAAATACAAGAAGAGATGGAATTGATATGGCAAAGAAATCTGCTAAAGAAGGAGAAATGACAGAAGACGAAGAAAAACTAGCTGAAAATAAAATTCAAGAATTAACAGATAAATCAATAGAAGAAATAGATAAAATGATAGAAAATAAAGAAAGAGAAATACTTTCTATATAAAAAATATTAGAGAGGAATCTAGTTATGGATTTTAAAGAAGAACTAAAAAAATATCAAACTTTAGTAGAAGAAGAACTAAAAAAATATTTGAGAAAAGAAAATTGCCCAGAAAAAACTTTAAATGAATCTATGGAATATAGTTTAATGGCAGGAGGAAAAAGATTAAGACCAATTTTAACAATTGCCACATATAAATTATTTAAGAAAGATATAGAAAAATGCATGCCTTATGCTGTTGCAATGGAAATGGTTCATAATTTTTCTTTAATACATGATGACCTTCCAGGAATAGACAATGATGACTTTAGACACGGCAAACCTACAAACCATAAAATGTTTAATGAAGCAACTGCAATTCTTGCAGGAGATGGACTTTTAAACAATAGTTATATTGTGATAAGCGAAGACATAAAAAATACGAATAATAAAGAAGATTTAGATAAAAAAATACAAGTATTTAATGAATTCTCTATTGCGATAGATAGAATGATTGCTGGAGAATATGTAGATACGGAATTTGAAGGAAAAGAAATCTCAAGTGAATATTTAGAATATACTCATAAAAATAAAACAGGTGCATTTTTAAAACTTTCAGTAAGAATGGGAGCAATTTTAGCAGGAAGTGATGAAGAAGCTTTAGGAAAGCTTACAGATTATGCAGATAAAATCGGTCTTGCTTTTCAAATAAAAGATGATATTTTATCTGTAGAAGGGGACGAAAAAATAACAGGCAAACCTGTAGGAAATGATGAAAAACGAGGAAAATGTACATATGTTTCTAAATATGGATTAGAAACAGCTAAAAAAATGCTAGATGAGAAAACAAAAGAAGCGGTAAATCTATTAGAAGATTTTGGAGAAGAAGCTGAGTTCTTAAGAGAACTTGCAATATATATTAAAAATAGAAATAAATAGGGAGAGTTAAATGGAATTTAATAAAGAAAAATTACCTACTCATATTGCAATAATAATGGATGGCAATAGACGTTGGGCAAAAGAAAAAGGTATGCCAGTAGCTTTAGGACATAAAGAAGGAGCAAAAACTTTAGAAAAAATAGTACGACATGCTAATAAAATAGGATTGAAATATATAACTGTATATGCTTTTTCAACAGAAAATTGGAAAAGAGCTGAAGATGAAGTAAGTGCCTTAATGTTGCTACTTCAAAATTACATAGAAGATTATTCAAAAAGAGCTGACTCAGAAAATATAAGAGTAAAATTTTTGGGAGATACAACAGCATTTAATAAAAAAATGCAAAAGGGAATAGCTGATTGTATAGAAAGAACTAAAAATAATACTGGAGTAACATTTAATATTGCTCTTAATTATGGTGGAAGGGCAGAAATTATAAAAGCAGTAAAAGAAATTGCAGAAGATGTAAAAAACAATATTATTTCTATTGATAATATAAATGAAGAAATAGTATCAAGTAAACTTTATACAAAAGATGAACCAGATCCAGATTTACTTATAAGAACGAGTGGAGAAATGAGATTAAGTAATTTCTTACCTTGGCAACTTGTATATTCTGAATTTTTATTTGTGAAAAAATATTGGCCAGATTTTAATGAAGAAGATTTAGATAATGCTATAATAGAATATCAAAAAAGAACAAGAAAATTTGGAGCAAATTAAAGGGGAAAAAAATGGAATTAAAAAGAATTTTAACTACGATAATTGGAATTCCAATTGTTGCACTAGTATTTTTATTTGGAAATAAATACGTAATAGGTGGAGCAATTTTAGTTGCTAGTATTATGTGTATGGCAGAATATTTTGGTGCTATAAAAAAAGTTTCAAAACCAATAGAATGGATAGGATATTTAAGTAATATATTATTTATAGTATTGGCGACATTTTTGAACAATCTTTCATTGATGGGAATTGTTATGTGCATAATACCTTCTATTATACTATTACTATTTTTACAGATGATATTAACAAATATGAAATATACATTTAAAGATATTGGATACACCTTTTTTGGTATCATGTATATACCGTTTTTCTTAATGTTTTTAGAATTGGTAAGATGTATGGACCATGGTAAGATACTAATAGGACTATGTTGTATAATATCATGGGCAACAGACATATTTGCATATTTAATTGGTAGACATTTAGGAAAACATAAACTTACTAAAATAAGCCCTAAAAAAACCATTGAAGGCTCAATAGGAGGATTAATTGGTGCAATTGTAGTTAGTTTATTATATGCCTTTATATCAAATAAATTTTGGGGAACAGAATTTACATATATATTTATATTTGCAACAAGTATGATATTAAGTATAATATCACAAATTGGAGATTTAGCTGCATCTGGAATAAAAAGATTAGTAGATGTAAAAGACTATGGAAATATAATTCCTGGTCATCGGTGGAATGCTTGATAGAATAGACAGCTTGTTATTTATAACACCATTTGCATACATGTCATTCTTATTATTTATTTAAAGATAATTTGGAGGTAAATTTGTTAAGTTTTATTATTTCAACATTAAAGATTATATTTTTACTAGGATTTTTAATATTTATACATGAAGGAGGGCATTTTTTAGTTGCCAAACTTTGTAAAGTAAAAGTAAATCAATTTGCGATAGGATTTGGACCTGAACTTATTTCGAAACAAGGAAAAGAAACAAAATATGTTTTGCGTTTAATTCCTTTAGGCGGGTTTGTCAGCATGGAAGGAGAAATTGAAAGTTCAGAAGAAAGAGGAGCTTTTAATAAAGCAAGTATACCTAAAAGAATAGCTATTGTTGCTGCTGGAGCATTAGTAAATATTATATTTGGAATATTGATTTATTTTGGATTAATATTATTTTTATCAGGAAGTTTTATAGCAGCTGCAAAAGAAACTTTAAATTTAGGTTCTGCACTTTTAGAGAGTATAAAAATGCTATTTACAGGTAAAGTTGGAGTAAATGATTTAACAGGGCCAGTAGGAATTTCTGGACTTATTTCAGGAAGTAGAGGAATATTACAATATTTGAACTTACTTGCAATGATATCAGTATCATTAGGTGTTACCAACTTACTTCCGATACCAGCATTAGACGGCGGAAAAATAGTGTTATTAATTGTAGAAGCCATAAGAAGAAAACCTTTAAAAGAAGATACTGAAATTGCAATACAATTATTAGGTTTTACACTTCTTATTGCCCTATCTATATTTGTAACATATAATGATATTGTAAGATTAATTTGATTGGGGGAATAGATGGAGCAAAATTATAAATCTGGATTTGTTACAATTTGTGGTAGAACTAATGTTGGAAAATCAACTTTATTAAATTTATTAGTTGGTGAAAAAATAGCAGCAATAGCAGATAAAGTTCAAACTACAAGAACACAGATAAAAGGAATAGTAAATAGAGAAAATTGTCAAATTGTTTTTATAGATACACCTGGTATACACAAACCTAAGGCAAAATTAAATGAGAACATGATAGAATTATCTTGGGACGCAATAAAAAATAGTGATATAGTTTTATTTTTAATAGAAGCTACAAGTGAAGATATTGGCAGAGGAGATACTAAAATACTTGAAAAAATAAAAGAATGGAATAAGAAATGTATATTAATAATAAATAAAATAGATTTAATAAATAAAGAACAACTTGCAAAATTAATTAATCTTTACAAAGATGAATATGACTTTAAAAGTATTATTCCAATTTCTGCAACAAAGGAAAAATATAAAAAAGTAATTTTAGATGAAATAGAAAAAAATTTAGAATTAGGACCTATGTATTATGATAAAGATGAATATACAGATCAAACTTTGAGACAATTAATAGAAGAAACTATAAGAGAAAAAGCCTTAAAATTATTAAGAGATGAAGTTCCACATGGTATATATGTAGAGGTTCAAAAAATGAAAATGAAAAAAACTTTAAAAGAAGAAAAGTTTTATGACATTGAAGCTATTATTTATTGCTTAAAAGAATCTCATAAAGGAATTATAATAGGAAAATCAGGAACAATGCTAAAGAAAATAGGAACATTCGCAAGAAAAGATTTAGAAAAGAATTTAGACATGAAAATAAATTTAAAAACATGGGTTAAAGTTAAAGAAGATTGGATTAATAATGAAAAAATCATAAAAACTTTTACAAATGAAGAATAAATTTTAAATTTATTTTTAAAGCATAAAACTTAGGCAAAAAGGTAAAGATAACTAAAGAAGGAAGTGGACATTATGAAAAAAAATATTAAAGATATGGCTTGGAACATGTTTAAATCAACGGGAAACCTAGATACTTTTTTAGAACTAAAGCAAATAGAAAATATAGAAAGTAATATCGAAAATCTTAAAAAGGTGAATTTAAATGAATCTTATAAAAACGAAGGGAATAATAATAGCTGAAAGTAATATGGGAGACTTTGATAAAATGGTTACAATGTTAACCCCAGGTCTTCGGAAAAATAGCGTGTGTTGCAAAAGGGGCTAAACGTCAAACGAGTAGCCTCTTAGCAAGCACACAATTTTTGTATTTTGGAGAATACATACTTTATAAATCTAAAGGAAGTTACATGATAAATTCTTCTGATAGTATAGAAATGTTTTATAATATAAGAACTGATTTGGATAAGATAAAATATGCTTCGCATATAACAAAAATAATTCAAGACGTAACTAATGAAAATGAAAATAGTTATAAGATATTACAATTATTTTTAAATACTTTATATATGATATCAGAAACTGATAGAGATTTGGATTTTATTTTAAGTGTATTTAAATTAAAATTATTATGTATTTTAGGATTAAATCCTATTCTTTCAGAATGTGTTGGCTGCAATGCAGAAGAAGAATTAACTAGTTTTAGTATAAAAGATGATGGAGTAAAATGTAAAGCATGTAGCAGAAAGGACAAGGGATCAATTAAAATTTCTCAAAGTACACTTACATCTTTAAGATATATAGTTTCTGCTCCAATTAAAAAAGTATTTGGATTTACTTTAAAAGATGAAAGTTTAAAGGAACTTAAGTGTTTAAGTATGGTTTATTTTAATCAAAAATTAGAAAAAGAATACAAATTAGAAACTTGGTATTAAAAATAAAAAGAGGAGCAAGATATGAAAAAAAGGCTAAATAATAGACAATCATCTGAAAATACAAAAAAACAAGATATTAATACAGAAAAAACAAGTTTGTTAACAGGAAACGAAATTCTAGGAAAACTATTAGAATATTGCTCACAAAACAATATTTCAGTACAATCATATTTCTGGGGTCAAAATGAAGGAAAAATATCATATATTATATTTAAAGTTGATGAACAAAGCATAAATGTGATGATAAAAATGCTAAAATTTTTAAATTTTGATAAATCAATTTTATATTTGAGATTTATTAAAAATCCTAAAGATGTATTTTCTTTGGGAGTTTATATAACACCAGAAAGAGCTAATGAAGGATTTGATTTACTTTTTAAAATATTAAAAAATAAAGAAGAAGTAATGATAGATGATCTTAATATTTCAAGGCAACTTATGCTTAAAGCTTTAATAAACCATGTTGTTCCAGAGTCATGGATAGAAATACAAGAAGGCAAAGATGTAATTTCTATAGCGGTAGACCCTGAATATTCAAATATATATCCTATTTCAATAGATGTAAAACCTTGGAGTGGGAATAGTGTTATGGCTAATTTTCTAAAAGACACAGATGAACTTATGGACGCATTAAGAAACTTAGAATCAAGAACTAAAAATTATAAATTTTTGCTTAATCATCCATATAAACAAAAAAACTTAGATGAAATTTTAAGAGCTGAAAATATAACTATGAAAATGAATCCAGAAAAAACTTCAAAAAGAAAGAAAAAGTCTGGAGAAAGTAGAGTTTTAATATTTGAAACAAATGAAGAAACAAATATTGAAACTTTAGCAAATGAAATGATGAAATTACCTCAATATGGATATGCGTGTATTACTACATTTGGTCAATTTGAAATAGATACAAGAGATTATAATAATCCAGAAGAAATAGTAACTGCATATAAAAGAAGCCTTGAGCCTAAAAGAGAATTTAAAGAAAGTTTGGATGCTGGTTCTAAAACTAATTTATGGATGGACAGATTTAGAATTTGGCATGAAACTATAGATAAAAAATCAGAAAATATAAAATCAAAATTTGTAAAAATGAAATCAGAACTAATTAGAACTATTCGTGAAAAGACAAGTAGCAAAAGTAAAACAAAAGAAAGAGATTAATTAGATAAAAATAAGGTGAATTATGATAAAAGAAAATATTGATATACCATCAGAAAATATATCACTAGATAAATTTGAAAAAATGGCTGTAGAAATTTCAAAAGGTAATGATAAATTAAAAGATTTGCTCATTTATTGCTTTGAAAATAATATAAAAATACATACATGTAAGTTTGAAAACGATAATCAAAGTATGCCTTATATAGAATTTTTTATTAATGAACAAGATATTGGATTTATATTGAAAATTTTAAGAGATTTGAAATTTGGAGGACCATTAGAAAATTTAACTTATTCTAAAAAAATAGATGAAGGATTCTTTTTAGGACTTTATTTAAATTCTGAAAGAAGTGAAGAAGGTTTCGAATCTATTTTAAAAATTTTTCAGGAAAATGATGAGGCAGAAATAACTGAACTTGATGATAGAAGAGAACTAATATTTAAGTCTTTACAAAATCATGATTCTATATCATGGTTAAAAATACAAGAAAGTGAAAATAGTACATCAATTAAAGCAGGAAAAGAGTATGAAAGAATATATCCAGAACAAAAGGAAACTAAATTTGAAACCTTTACGATTAAAGAAGATGGTACAATTGAGTTTTTTTTATATTCAGAAGAATTAGAACAAACTTTAAATAGATTAGAAAGCAGTACTAAAAATTACGCATTTTTAAAAAAATACCCATATAATAAAGAAAAGGCAAATAATTTTTGGAACAATGAAGTTAAAACACTACATATAAATCAAAAAGCTACTTTGGAAAGAAAAAAATATATTGGAGATGAAAATGTAGTTGTTGTTGATTATGATAAGAAAGTTAATATTGATTTGGTAGCAAAAGAATTGATGCAAGTGCAAAAATATGGACAAGGATGTATAATATATTTTGATACATGGAAAATTGATAGCAGAGATTTTGAAAATGTGGAAGAAATAATTGAAGCCTATAATAAAAGTTTTGAAGAGAAAAAATGCAGAAACTTGAATACTGGAAGAATAGTTGACTATATAACACCAGATCAATTTGAAAGAGCAGCAAAGGACTTTTCAGAAGGTAATGAGAATTTAAGGGAATTACTTATGTATTGCTTTAAAAATGATATAAAAACAAAATCTTGCTGTTGCGGTCATAATGGAAAAAATGAACCTTATATATTATTTGATATTAATGAAAATGATCTTAATCAAATATTAAAAATATTAAAATATATAAAATTCACTGATGGTTTTTCAAATATAAGTTTATTAAAAACTCCTGGAGAATCATTTAATATGGTAGTATATTTAAAATCTAATGAACCTGATAAAGGATTTAAACTACTTTTAGAAATTTTACAGAAAGAAGAGGTTACTATAGATGAACTTGATGCTAACAGACAATTTATATTAAAGACATTGTTAGAACACGTTGTCCCAGGGATATGGATAGAATTACAAGAAAGAAATGATACTATATCAATAGCTGTAAGTAGAGAATATACTGATATATTTCCAATTAATGCAGAATTATTACTATGGTATGGAGATGGATATTGTACAACTATAGAAAAAGGGTCAAAAGAAGCAAGCAAAATTTTAGAAAACTTGGAATCAAAAGTAAAAAATAAATCTAATCAATCTTTAAAATGGATGTCTAGATTTAGAAAATGGTATAGATGTATGGAAAAGGAAAGTGAAGATATAAAAGATAAATTCATAAGAATGAAACTTGATATAATGGAAACTATTAAAGAGAGAGTAGGAAAGAAAGATGAACGTGAACAAAAATAATATACAAAAGAGGAGGAAACTAATTGAAACAAGAATATAAAGAAGCTTTCGCAGAGGTATATGAAATTATTAAATTAATGCCTAGTGAATTAACAAGTAAAATACCCGATGAATTTATTAAGATGTTAGAAGAAGAAAAAGATAATACATATTTTCCTCAAATTAAAGAACCTATAGAAAATGAAAAGTTAAAAGATGAAACAATAGTTATATTAGGATTAATATATAGAGATTTTTTATGTAGCAGAGAAGAGAGACGAAATTTACAGGAAAAAGATGCAAAAGAATTAAAAGAATTTCAAGAAGAATTAGATAAAAAAATGAGGGAAAAATATAATCCTAATGACATATTTAAAAAAAATAAAATAGATGATGAAAAAATTCAAAATATAAGTAAGACAGATAATGTAACCATATATAAGAAAGAAAAATGGTATAAAAAAATTTTGAATATGATAAAAAGAATTTTTAATAAGAGATAAATTAATTATACTCTACAAAGATAAAAGATATTTTCGATATGTTTTTATCTTTGTAGAGTATTTTAAATTAGCTAAAAGTCTACGGAAAAAGATAAAAGAAGAATATTTTAAAACTAAAAAAATATAAAAATTCTCTAAAACCCTTGACAGAAATCAAATTTAGTTATATACTATTAAAGTATGAATTTTAGCGTTGAAGTCGAATGTGGCTACATCCTTAGGGAAATAAGGAATGGAGGGAACTTCGATGGAGTATGTCGTGGCATAGACCAGGCGGTAAGAAAAATAAAGCACTTATCCCC
>CANRPS010000019.1 GCA_947632585.1 uncultured Clostridia bacterium | reverse complement strand
GTTTTTTTCATCATTTCATCTACTATGTCTAATTGTAAGTTTTCTTTTAGTTCTGCTAATTTACTTTTATAACTTGCCTCTTCTGCTCTATTTAGTATTCCATTTTGTCCTGTTAACATTTGTATTGATATTCCCGCTAATATTAATAGCACTATTATTGTTACCACTAATGCTATCAATGTTATTCCTTTTTCTCTTGTAACTATTGATTTTATCATTTTTTCTTCTCCTTTGATACTTTCGCAGAATTAACTATTCTGCGAAAATTTACTAAAGGAATATTTACTTTATTCACAAGCTATTCAAAGATTCCTATTAGTTAAAATACTTTTTTATAGAAATATATTTTTTTATAATTTTTTTTGTAAAAACTATTGTAAAATAAATATTTTATTGATATCATTAATAAAAGAAAAATTCGCAGAATATTTAGTTCTGCGAATTTTTTTATATAAAAATAAACCCTATTTGATATAACAAATAGGGTTACTTTATTCTATTTTTAGTACATTCCATCCATTCCTGCACCCATACCGGCTGCTTCATCATGAGAGCATCCACATTTCTTTTCTGGTGCATCAGTAACTAAACTTTCTGTTGTTAATACCATTGAAGCAATTGAAGCTGCATTTTGTAAAGCACTTCTAGTTACCTTTGTTGGATCTACTATTCCTGATTTTTTCATATCAACATATTTTTCTTCTCTAGCATTAAATCCAAATCCAACATCTGCTTTTTTAACATTTTCTAATATTACGGCTGGTTCTAATCCTGCATTTCTAGCAATTTGTTTTAGTGGTTCTTCTAAAGATTTAAGTACAATTTCGGCACCTACCTTTTCTCCACCTGTTAGTCCTTGAATCTTTTTCTCAACTTGAGGCATTACATTTATTAAAGCTGTTCCTCCTCCTGCTACTATTCCTTCTTCTACTGCTGCTCTTGTTGCAGATAAAGCATCTTCAATTCTTAATTTTTTGTCTTTCATTTCTACTTCAGTAGCTGCACCAACACCAATTACTGCAACTCCTCCTGCTAGTTTTGCAAGTCTTTCTTGTAAATTTTCTTTATCAAATTCACTTTTTGTTTCAGCAATTTGTGCTTTTATTTGAGCCACCCTTTCAGAAATTAATTTTTTATCACCTGCACCATCAACAATTATAGTGTCTTCTTTTCCAACTTTAACTTGTTTTGCTTTACCTAATTGTTCTATAGTAGTATCTTTTAATTCCAAACCTAACTCAGATGTGATTACTTCTCCTCCTGTTAGAATTGCTATATCTTGAAGCATTGCTTTTCTCTTATCACCAAATCCAGGAGCTTTTACTGCAACTACATTTAAGACTCCTCTTAACTTATTTAATACAAGTGTTGATAATGCTTCTTGTTCAACATCATCACATATAATAAGTAATTTTCCAGATTGTTGCATTAAACTTTCTAATAATGGTAGAATTTCCTGAATATTACTTACTTTTTTATCTGTTATTAATATATATGGATTATCTAAGACAGCTTCCATTTTTTCTGTATCTGTTACCATATATGGTGAAACATATCCTTTATCAAATTGCATTCCTTCAACAACATTTAATTCTGTACTAGATGTTTGAGATTCTTCAATTGTAATAACTCCATCTTTAGAAACTTTTTCCATTGCATCGGCAATCAAGTTTCCTATTTCTTCACTATTTGCAGATATACTTGCAACTCTTGCGATTCCATTTTTTCCTTCTACTTCAGAACTAATCGTTTTAAGTCCTTTTACTGCTTCATCTACAGCTTTATCCATTCCTCTTTTTACAGCCATAGGATCTGCTCCGGCAGCAACATTTTTAACTCCTTCTTTTATCATGCTTTGTGCTAAAACAGTGGCAGTTGTTGTTCCATCACCTGCAACATCATTTGTTTTTGTTGCAACTTCTTTTATTAAGCGAGCACCTATATTTTCAAATTTATCTTCAAGCTCTATTTCTTTTGCAATTGTTACACCATCATTAGTAATAAGTGGAGCTCCAAAGCTTTTATCTAATACTACATTTCTTCCTTTTGGTCCAAGTGTAACTTTTACTGTATCAGATAATTTATTGATTCCCTCTAACAAACTTTTTCTGGCGTCTTCGCCAAATTTTATCATTTTTGCCATTATTCCATACCTCCTAAATAAATTATTCTACAATTGCTAAAACATCTTCTTGCTTTACAATTAAATATTCTATTCCCTCATATTTTATTTCTGTTCCAGCATATTTTCCTACAATAACATTATCACCTTTTTTAATATACATTGGTGTTAATTTTCCGTCAACATATTCTCCTGGTCCAACCTCTATAACTTCTGCTACTTGTGGTTTTTCTTGTGCTGAACTTGCAAGTATGATTCCACTTTTTGTTGTTTCTTCGCTTGCTTTCATCTTAATTAAGGCTCTATCACCTAATGGTTTTATCATATATATCCTTCCTTTCTTTTTTAGCACTCATCATTTAAGACTGCTAATAATATATACCCTTTTTATATAAATGTCAATAAGTTTTTACAAAAACAAAAAAATATAGTATTATCAGAATATATTTTATTACTATTTAATACTATATTTTTTATATATTATTTATATTTTATCTTGTGAAAAATAGTCCGAATTACTATAAGTCCAATTATTATTCTATAAATTGCAAATACTTTAAAACTTCCTTTTTTCAAATATTCTAATAAGAATTTAATAACTAAAATTCCTACTATAAAACTTGCTAAAATTCCTACTATAAATGGGATTCCAAAAGTAAATTTAGTTAAATCAAATATTACTGCTGCAAATGTAATTGGAGTTGCTAGTAAAAAAGAAAATTTTGCTGCAGATTCTCTGTCTATATTCAAATACCTAGCAACTGTCATTGTTATTCCAGAACGCGACACTCCCGGGAATGCTGCTGCAAATGCTTGTGATATTCCTATTAACATAGATTGTTTAAATGTTATCTTTTCATATTTTACAAGATTTTTTGCCCTTTTATCTACAATATAAAGGATAATTCCCATTACTATTAAAGTTATTGCAATAACTAGCATCTCTATGTTTATTCTATTTTCAAATATTTTTTCCGAAATTTTATCTAATATTAAACTTAAAATACCTGCTGGTATAGTTGCAAAAACTAAATACCAAAACATTCTTCCTTCTTTAGTATGTTTTTTCTTAACTACTTGATTGTATCCTCCCACTATAAGTTTTATCCAATCTTTATAGAAAAATAATACTATTGCTAACAAAGTTCCTATATGTAAAGCAACATCAAATGATTCAGTTATGTCTTCCCATCCAAATATCCAAGGAAAAATATTTAAATGTGCTGAACTTGATATTGGTAAAAACTCAGTCAGTCCTTGTACTATTCCTAGAATTAATGCATGCAGTATACTTACCATATTTTACTCCTCCTGTTTTAATTATATGAATGTAATTAGATATTATTTCTATCCATTATAATCTACATTATATTGCTCATCTTCGATTTGACATAGTGCATGGTATTCTTCTCCATCTTTTATTGCTGGATCTACCATTATAACTGATCTTGTTTTTATATTTACTATAAAGTCAAATTTTATTCCTTCTATATCTAATACATCTTTTATATAGTCTACACTCCAATATTTATAGTCATTATATGTTCCTAGATTTTGTCCCATAACATTATCGCTTTTTACTAATTTAAATGCATAATTAGCTTCATCACTTCTAGGTTTAGAGCTTATTTCTTCTCCATTATTTTCGATTATAGTTTGTTTTTCTTCTTCTGTTTTTGCGTTTCTGTAGTCTTCATATAATTCATTTACTTTCGCCTGAAGAATCTTCATTTCGGATATTGCTTCATAATACTTTGATGTTCTAATTAAATTAAATCCACTAAATGTTGTAATTGATGTTAAAATTAATAAGACTATTACTAATGTAACTAAAGCAATCATTGTAATTCCCTTATTATTTTTTAGCATATTTTTTCCCCTTTCTATTCTTCTAACATCTTTTTCAAAACACATATAAACATTGCATGACTCCATCCTAGTGCTATTACCCAATTTGTTTTTAATGTTTCATTATCAACTTGTTCTCCTAAATAATTTAACTTGCTTGAAGATTTTATTACAAATTCTAAACATTGTTTAGCTTTTATTCTTTCTCCATTTTCCAAATAATATAAGCACATCCACATATTTGCAATTGGCCAAGGATTTCCGTTCATATAATGATCTCCTTCAAATCTTTGAAATCCTCCTGTGTATGTACGCAAACTTAAATTTATTCTTTCAATTGTATTTAATATTTTTTTCTCTTTTGGAGTAAATACTTTAAATGGCACTACACCTCCAAGTAAACTTATATCCATTTTTTTGTCAACTGAATTTCTTACATATGTTTTTTTCTCTTCATCATACATATTATCATTTATGTACTTTTTTATTTCTAGTTGAAGCTTTTCCATTTCAGATAATGACTTACTAATTTTTTCATCTTTTAGTCTATTATTTTCAAAGTCAGAAACATTTTTTCCAAGTATGTGATAGATTTTAGCCATTATATCAAATGCTGAATATATTGATGCAAGAGAATAAAAGTGAATTCCTTCACACATTTCCCATAAATCATAACTTGGTTTATATTTTTGGGTGTTTTCTAAAATATCTTTTATATACCTTTTTAAAAAGTCTATCGCTTTTTCACACATTGGTAAAGTTTCTTTTAAAAACTTATCATCTTTAGTATACTCATAATGTGAATATACCCCATATACTACACTTGCTGTTTCATCTACTTGATATCCCCAACAAGGTGCAAGCTTCATATCAGAAAAGAATCTTTGTTCCCACATTCCATTTTTACTTTGAGTTTGTTTACAAAACTTCTTATAAAATTTTTCAACTTCTGCTTTCATATTTAATATATCCATTGCCTCTGTTATAAATACAGCATCTCTTGGCCAACAATATGCATATCTTCCGCATTTTGTGAAATCTTCATCTATTTCAGCAGAAGCAATTATTCCACCAGTTTCTTCATTTACTAGTAATGGAAATAATAAAATACTTCTATAATAAATATCAATTATCTTTTCTTCAATAGTATTTTGTGGTTCTTTTAGTTTTATTTTATCGTGGTCTTTTAAATATTTTCTCCAGTAATTTTTAGTTTTAGTATATTCTGTTTTAAAATCTATTTTTCTTACTCTTTCTATTTCTGTTTCTAAATCTGACATCTTTTCAGGCTGTGATTCTACTAGAATCAATATATCTATATTTTTCTTTTCTCCCGGAAGAATCTTTCCTATCTCATATGAAATAGATGAATCTGTTGACATTCCTATATAATCTTTATCCCATATTTCTCCTGAATAAATATTATTTTTACTTCCGTGAATTTGTGATGAAATTATTTTATGTTCTTTGCTAAAAGTTGAAACCATAAAATCATGAGAATACTGAATCATACCATTATCTATTTCTTTACAACTTACAAAATTATTTTTGTCTGAACTTACTCCTTGATGAATTAAGAATTTTACATCTAAATCTATTGTATTTTCATTTATTAATGTATATCTTCTTACTAAAACATTTTCTTTTATTGGTACGAAGTCAGTTTGTAAAATTTTTAATTCAAAATAAGTATTGGTTATTTCTGTATTTAAAATATTAGTGTTTAAATCATAATATTGTTTATATACATTATTTATATCATTGTGTAAATATATTAAATTTGAATCATTTATTTTTACTCCAACATGACTAAAATCTATATGTTGTTTCATACTTCTTTCAGGAAAATACAATCGTTGTAATTCTCCCTTATTAGTTAAAGTTGCAAGTACATTTTTATTTCCTACAAATGCTTCATTTATATATTTTTCCATCTCAAATTCCCTTCTTCTTTAGCCTTCTATAATATTTAAAATATTCTGCTCTAAATCTTTCATTTTTTCCTTGATTCTAAATAGATCTTCATCTCTTAAATCTTCATCTTCTAAGTCTTCCTGTACAGCATCTTTCATATCATTTAATTCTAATTGTAATTTTAATAATTTTTCTGCAATTTCTGTTTTTATAGTTTTAGGTTTTGTTATTTTTATTTTATCTACAAGTTGTGGCATTTCCTTTATGTCATAAATTTCTCCATAATCTGGTATTGTAACTTTAATTTCTGCTTCTGATTCTATTCTTTCCTTTAATGCTTCTTTTGCTGTTTCTTCTCCATGAACTAAAAATATATGTTTTGGTTTTTTATTATTAAATGAATACACAAAATTTATTAATCCTTCTTGGTCTGCATGTCCAGAATATCCTTCAATATATTCTATTCTTGCATTAACTGCTATTTCTTCTCCAAATATCTTTACTTTTTTTGCTCCATTTACAATACTATATCCTAATGTTCCTGGTGCTTGATAACCAACAAATAAAATTGTATTTTTAGGATTCCATAAATTATGTTTTAAATGATGTTTTATTCTTCCTACATCACACATTCCGCTTGCAGAAATTATAATCATAGGTACTTGACTTTCATTTAATGCTTTTGATTCATCTGCTGTAATTGCAAAATTTAATCCTGGAAACTCTAAAGGATTATCTCCTCTTTCAATTTCTCTTCTTGTGTCATCATCAAATAAATCCATATTTTTCTTAAATATTTCAGTCGCAGAAATTGCTAATGGGCTATCAACATACACTGGTGCATTCATTAAAGTTTCATATTCTTTAATGAATTCTTCATCTGTTTTTGTTTCCTTTATTTTATTAAGTTCATATAGTATTTCTTGTGTTCTTCCAACTGCAAATGAAGGGATTATTACATTTCCCCCTCCTTCTAATGTTTCTGATACAATTTTTAAAAACATTTCAGCTTTTTCATCATTTTTTAAGTGATGGCGATTTCCATAGGTTGATTCCATTATTACATAATCTGCATCCCCTATCATTGTTGGTTCACTTAATAAAGGAATATCATTGTTTCCTATGTCTCCTGAAAATACCGCTTTTACTTGTTTTCCATCTTCATTTACCCATAATTCTATAATACTTGAGCCAAGCATATGTCCTGCATCATTAAATCTTACATTTATTCCTGGTGCAACTTCTATTATTTCATCATAATTTACAGGTACAAATACTTCTAATGACTTTATCGCATCTTCTGCTGTATACATAGGAGGAAGTTCTTTTTCTCCTTTTCTTATTCTTTTTCTATTTCTCCATCCAATTTCCATTTCTTGTATATGTCCACTATCAGGAAGCATTATGCTACATAAATCACAAGTTGCTTTATGAGCATATATAGGGTTTCTATAGCCTTCATTATATAGCTTTGGGATTCTTCCTGAATGATCAATATGAGCATGTGTTAATAATACAAAATCAATTTCTGCAACATTAAAATCAAATGGTGCCTGATTATCAAACTCGTCTTCTCCAGCTCCTTGGAACATTCCGCAATCAACCAAAAATTTTTTTCCAAGTGCTTCTACTAAAAAGTTAGACCCTGTTACACTTCTTGTTGCTCCTAAAAAAGTAATTTTCATATATTTTCCTCTTCCTAAATAAATAAATTCGTCTTTTTGTTAAGTTTTATTTTAATATTTTGTTTACTTATATTTTCTAATTTAACCTTATTTTCTTGTGTTTCTTCATCATATATTGTTAAATATATATTATTTTTTTCATTTGTTATTTTTATATTTATGTCTTCTAGTTTTATAATTTTTGATACTAGTATTTTTTCTAATATTTCTTTATTTATATTATCATCATCTGTTATTTTGATAATTAATTTCATTTCAATTGCTTTGTTTGTCAAAGATTTAGCTAATTTATCTAAATCTTTTGATAATTTGTTTATTTGGTAAATAAATTGTGTTTCATCTATTGGTATTAAATTGTAGTATCTAAGTTTATATAAAATATTAATTAATTGTTGTTTATCTATAGTTTTTTCTGCATCATTATATATACATTTTATTATTTCTTTTTGAAGACTAATTATAGTTTCTTTTATTTCTTTTTCTAGTTCTATATCTTCATAGACATCTATATATTTTAAATTTTCTTCTATTTCATGTTTCTTCTTCAAAAATATTTTTGGTGTCATTAATTGATTATATTCATTAATTTCTTTTAATAATGTTTCTCTTTCTTTTTTTATTTTTTCCTTTAAAACTCTTGTACTAAATATCTTCTTTTCTAAAGGTAAACTCTCATTTCTTTTATTATACTCATTTTGTAATAATTTTTTACTATTTATTATTTTATCTAAATTTTTTATTTCCTTTTCTTTTTTCTTTTTTAGTTTGGAAATTTTAGCTAAATACATCTCTCTATTTTCTAATTCATAAAACTCTTCTTCCAAGTCTTCTTTTTTGCTTTCCATTTTTTTCTTAAATCTATTGTCTAATGCTGCTTCTTTCCATACAGATAATTTTATTAAGTCTGTAATTATTTTATTTTGTATTGTTTTTCCATATTTTTGTTCAATTTCATCTTTCAACAAAGAAAAATAATCTATAGTTGAGTCAGAATTATTTATCCATTTATTTATAAATTCATTTCCTACTAAAAAAATCAAATTTTGAAACATTAGATTATATTCTATATCTTCAATATCTTTTGTTATAACATTCCAAGAAAAACCATTAAAATCTCTTAAAGGTTCTAACTTATTTATAGTATCTCCTTTATTTAAAAAGTTAGATAATGATTTAGCAATATCTTCATCTACGTCTTTTACGATTACTTCATTTTTTTGTATGTTCGATAAAGCTTCTAGTATTTTTATATCTATTGGTAAACATTTTATTTCATTTTTATTTGTTGTTGTTTTTTCTTCTGATGTGTCTTCTTTATTAATAAATAATATTTTTTTACAATTTTTATCTATTATACTAATTAGATTTTCTATATAATCTTTTTTGTCAAAAGCTTCTCTTTTTATTGTGTAATAATCATCATACCCTGTTTCTATTTTATAAAACATGGTAAGTAGTTCATTTTTTACTTCTATGGGAAAATCTTTTTTACTTAAAACCTTTTCTAAATTGTTATTAAAATTTCCTTTTACAATTTTATTTAAAAGTTTTTCTTTTTTCAATTTTTATCTCCTTTATTCTTCAGCTTTTGTACCCGCTTTCATTTCTGCAAGTTTTTCTAATGTCCATAAAACTTCTCTAGGCTTGCTTCCTTGGTAACCAGATATAACTCCTTTTTCTTCCATTTGATCTATTATTCTTCCTGCTCTTGCATATCCTACTTTAAATCTCCTCTGAATAAATGAAGTAGATGCTTGTCCTGTTTCTACAACAGTGTCTATAGCTTCTTGTAGAAATGGATCTAAATCGTCTTCTGTTTCATCAGCATTTCCTTTATTTTCTTTGCCTTCATTAGCATCTTTTCCACCATTTTCAATCGAGTCTAATATATACTTATTATATGTCGCTGTTCCATTTGCTTTTATAAATTCAACAATTTGTTCAACTTCTTCATCTGATACAAATGCCCCTTGTACTCTGGTAGGTTTTGAAGCTCCTGAAGGAAAATATAGCATATCTCCTTTTCCTAACAATTTTTCTGCTCCTACACTATCTAAAATTGTTCTTGAGTCTATCTGTGATGATACTGCAAATGCTATTCTTGAAGGAATATTTGCTTTGATTAGTCCTGTAATTACATCAACTGATGGTCTTTGTGTAGCAATTACCAAATGCATTCCAGCAGCTCTTGCTTTTTGTGCTAATCTACATATTGATTCTTCTACTTCTTTTGCAGCTACCATCATTAAGTCTGCAAGCTCGTCTATAATTACAACTATTTGTGGAAGTTTTCCTGTTCCTTCATTTTCTGCTATTTTGTTATATCCTTTTAAATCTCTTACGCCTTTTTCTGCAAATAAATTATAACGATTATCCATTTCTTGAACTGCCCAAGCTAGTGCTCCAGCTGCTTTCTTAGGGTCTGTTACTACCGGAATTAAAAGATGTGGTATACCATTGTATACTGAAAGTTCAACTACTTTTGGATCTACCATTACAAGTTTTACTTCACTAGGTTTTGCATTATATATAATACTTGTAATAATTGTATTTATACAAACTGATTTTCCGTGAACCTGTTGCTCCAGCAATTAAAACATGTGGCATTTTAGCAATATCTGCAATTGCTGCTTCTCCTCCAACATCTTTTCCTAATGCTACACTTAGTTTTGATTTATTATTTGCAAATGAATCGCTTTCTATAACTTCTCTTAAAGATACCATTTCTTTTTCTTTGTTTGGCACTTCTATTCCAACCGCTTGTTTACCTGGTATAGGAGCTTCTATTCTTATTGTCTCTGCTGCTAAATTTAATGCAATGTCATCTGCTAAATTTGCAATTTTACTAACTCTTACACCTTCTGCCGGTTTTAATTCATACCTAGTAATTGCAGGTCCTACAGTTACATTTTCTACCTTAGCAGATACGCCAAAACTATACAATGTTTTTTGAAGTTTTGCTGCTGTATCTTTTAAAGTTTTTGTTCCACCTTTTAAAGCTGGTTTTTCTGCTTCTGAAAGAAAACTTATTGGTGGAAATACATAGTTATCATCTTCTACTGAAATTGTGTGTTCTAGTTGTAGTACCTGTTTTGTTTTATCTTCCTTTTGTTCTTCTTCTTGAACAAATAAATTATTTGGATCTTCTTCTGTATTATCTTCCATGTTCATAATATTATTTGCTTCATCTGTTATATTTTCAGATCCTTCAGTCTTTATTCTTTTAAATATTCTTCCTATTCTTTTACCTGTTCCATGTTCTTCATTTTCTACTACTCTACCATTTAAATTTATTTTTATCTGCTCAGGTTCTATTCTTTGATTTTGAACATCTTGTATTGCATATATTTCCTCATTAGTATGTTTTTTAGGTTCTTCTTTCTTTTGATGATTTACTTTTCTTTGTTGATAAATTAATTCTTCTCTATTTTTTCTTCTTTCTTCTTTTAATTCTTTATGTTCTTCTGATTTTCTATTTATAAATTCTGCTATATCTATTCCATAAATAAAAGCAAATATCATTATAGTCACGCCTATGCTTAATATTAATGCTCCAAATTTTCCCAACATATTTACAAGAGAAATTGCTGCAAGAGTTCCTATTGCTCCACCACCAATATTTCCTGTTCCTAATGTATATGCTTTTTTAAGATTTTGTGATAAATCTCCTATTGTTTCTATATTTCCATTCCATATTTCGAATATACTCATTATTACTGCTATACATATCAAAAAAAGTACATACTGAAGCAATTTACTTGTTGTATCATATTCGTCACTGCTAGCTATTTTTATTGCTGCTAAAAATGTTCCTATTGGTAGAATATACTTAACTATTCCAAGCATTCCACCTAAAATTTCATTTAATTTTTGTCCTACAACTCCAGAATTTGTATATAAAAGCACAGCTAAAAGAACGCTGAATATTATTATCCCTATTACTATTAAATTTATATTTTGTCTTTGTGTATTTTTCATTGATTTACTTCTATTATTACTATTTGTAGTTCTTCTTTTTCTTCTAGCCATTTCTTTATCTTCCTTCCATTTTAATTATATTTTTACAAAATACATTGTATCAAAAGAGAAAAAAAATAGCAATAAAATTTGCTATTTTTTCTAAACTATTTCTTAATTATTAATGTTTTTACTCTAATTCTTTTCTACTATTTTGCACTGTTTTCATTGTATCTTCTAAAGACATTTGTATTAAATGCATAGCTTCTGACATGTTCTTCTCAAGATTTTGTAATGTATCTGATAATACTTTTTGTGTGTTTTCTAATAAATTATCTGCATATTCCTTTGTTCCATTTGTGATTTCTCTTGACATTTCATTTGCTGTTTCAATTATTTCATTTTTTTGATCATATGCTTTTCTTGTAATTTCATGTTCATCTATCATTGAAATTATTCTACTTTCAGCTTCTTTTACAATGTCATCAGCTTCTTTTTGAGCTTCTAAAAGAAGACGTTGCCTTTCTTCTTTTATCCATTTTGCTTGTTTTAACTCATCTGGCAATTTAAGTCTAATTTCTTGGATAATTTGCGCAATCTGCTCTTTATTTACTATTCCCTTATTCATAAATGGTATATTTTTACTTTTTTCAAGAATATCTTCTAAAGTTTCTAATAACGTAAATATTTCCATTTGCTTTTTCTCCCTTTCTGTTTAATTATTTTTTCTTTAAAAATAAAATTTGTGCTCGTCCATATTTTCTTTTATCTGTTATATCTATATTTTCAATTTTTTCTAATTCGTTAATTATCCTTTTCTCATCATCTGTTTCTGCTATAATCAAAGTGTTTTCATTTATTAATCCGACTTCCATTAGCTCATAAATTGCTGTAATTATAAAATCTGTTCTATATGGTGGGTCTAAATAAATTATATCAATTTTTTTGCCTTTTATTTTTTTTATCATTTCTTTGAAATCTAAGTTGTAAATCTCCACCTTGTTTTCTAAATGTGTTTTTTCACTATTTTTTCTTATTATCTCTATTGCCTTTTTTGAAGCATCACACAAATATACTTTTTTAGCTCCTCTACTTGCAAATTCTAAACCAATTGCTCCGCTTCCTGAAAATAAATCTAATACTTCTGTATCAACTATCTTACTATTAATGATATTAAATATTGATTCTTTTACTCTATCTAATGTTGGTCTTGTATCTAGTCCTTCTAAAGTATATAAATTTGTTCCTCTGGCTATTCCACTTATAATTCGCATAATGTCCTCTTTTAAAGAAAATATTTATAGATTTTCATATTACTATTTTATATTTTTTCTTTCTAAAGTCAAGTAAAATAGTAAAAATGTCACATAATATTAATATTGTTGTAATATTACACATATATTACAATGGTTTTGTTCATTTTTTTACTTTTTTTGTTTATTTTAGTGCTTTTTCAAATCTTTTTGCAATACTTTCTTTTCCTAAAACTTTCATTATCTCATACATATCTGGTGTATTTATTCTTGCAGTTAAAGCAATTCTTAATACTGTACTTACATCTCCGACATGAGCACTATATTTTCCTGGATTTTGTTTAAATTCTTTTACTTCCTTTGCAAACCCCAATTCTCCTGCTAGTTCCTTTATGTTGTTAAACCAAGTGTCTTTATCATCATTTTCATTATAATATTTTTCTAAATATAATTTTAAAATTTTTTCTATTTCTTCTTTATTATTTATTACTTGATATTGATATTCTTGATCCTTATTTAAAAATTTATCATCATACATATAAATTATGTTTTCTTTTACATCTGACCATTTTGCAATATCTTTACGAGGTTTTTTATTTCCTCTTTCTATTCCTAATACTTTTAATGAATAATCTTTGTCTGATAACATTTCTTCAAGTTCTTTATCATATTTTTTAGCCCAAGTTAGAGATTTTTCATAAACCTCTTCAGCTGACATCTTTGATATAACTATTTTTGATATATCTAATAGTTTTACCATATCAAATAAAGCTCCACTTACACTCATTTTATTTATTTGAAAGTCAAATTCATTTATAGGTTTATCTGGGTTTGCTCTTCTCCAATTTTCAAAATTTGAATTTGCTATATTTAATAAATATTCCTTAACAGCTCCTGATGGTATACCTTCTTCCACATAATAACTTGCTGCAGCTTCTGGATCTTTTCTTTTACTTATCTTTCTTTTATTTCCATCATCATTTTTTAATAGTGTAGATGTATGAGCATATTTTGGTGCTTTAAATCCCAATTCTTGGAATAATTGTAAATGAAGTGGTACTGATGATAGCCATTCATCTCCTCTTGTAACAATAGTTGTGCCCATTAAGTGGTCATCTATTGCATGTGCAAAATGATATGTTGGAAGTCCGTCTGCTTTTATTATTACTATATCTTGATCATTTTCTGGAAAATCTACATTTCCTTTTATTATATCATGGTGTTTTATTTTTCTGTCTTCTCTTCCTGGTGATTTAAATCTTATAATATATTTTTCTCCATTTTTTATTTTTTCTATTGCTTCTTCAACTGTTATATTTCTGCATTTTGCCCAAATTCCATAATATCCTGGTCTTATCTTAGCAGATTCTTGTTTTTTTCTTATTTCTTCTACTTCTTCTGGTGTACAAAAACATGGATATGCTTTTCCTTGTTCGATTAGGTATTTTGCATATGCTTCATATATTTTTTTTCTATCACTTTGTTTATAAGGCCCATAGTTCCCTATTTCTGTATCAGCTGAAGTCATTCCTTCATCTGGAATAATATCAAAATTTTTTAATGATTGTATTATTTGGCTTATTCCATCTTCTACTTCTCTTTTTTGATCTGTATCTTCTATTCTTACAAAAAATACACCTTTTGTTTGGTCTGCCATTTTTCTTGCTATTAGTCCTTGATATATTGTTCCTATATGTACATTACCTGTTGGGCTAGGAGCAACTCTTGCAACTACTGCACCTTCTGGTAAGTTTCTTTTAGGATATTTTTCTTCATAATATGATATGTTTTTTGCATTTGGAAATATTAAATCTGCTAAATCTTTATATGTCATTTTCTTCTTCCTTATCTTTTTTTATTTGTAATCTGTTAAATATATTAAAGATAGATTACATAAGAATCTTTAATACAATGATATTATATCACGGATTACATAACAAGTAAAGAAAAAAGTAAATATGATGTAATTTTTTTATTATATCATATTTACTTTTATTTGTTTTTATTGCCAATTTAATATTGGATATCCTTTATTTTTATTATTTTCAGATTTTTTCCAAATAGCTTTTTCATTTCCAGTATTTAGTAAAGTTACGAAATCTTCTAATTTCATTTGATTTTCTGTTCTTATTTCTGCTTCTCCTTCAATATCTTCTTGATTTAATGCTCCATCACTTGTTCCTTCTAAATAATAGCTATTATAAATTACACATTTTTCATCTTCTCTATCTCTTTTTGCGGCTATTCCTCCTTGATATTTTGTTGTTGTATTACATATTACTTTTCCAATATTGTAACTATTTTTTATTTCACCATCATATGAAAAACATAATCCTCCAACATAAATATTATCTGTTGCTTTAACACTACCTGCATTATAACAATTTTCTATATACCCTGTTCCATCCCAACCTAAATGTCCCGTTAATCCTCCTACATAATTTTTTCCTACTATTTCGCCAGCGTTATAACAACATTTTAATGTAGCACCACTTGCAATTGCTCCAGATATTCCTCCTGTTTGCATTCCTTCATTGTTTATATTCGCAGTATTATAACAATTTTCTATTATTGATTCTCCAGATAAATTTCCACATATACCTCCTGTACCAATTCCATTTCCATATATCTTTCCATTATTTATAGAAAACTCTATTTGACTTGTATTCGATAAATTTCCTGCTATTCCACCTAATCTAGCATGTCTTCTATTATCCGAAGGCTCTAATCTTCCAGTTGCTGTTACTTTTCCAGTGTTTATACAACCTTCTATAAATGAATTTTTTTCCGTTTGACCTGCTATTCCTCCTACCCATTGTCCACCTTCTATTTCCGCATTATTTATACTTTTTTCTATCCTACATTTATCAGTATTATATCCTACAATTCCTCCTATAAATCTATTAAGCTCAATATCTTCTGTTTCATTATCTATGCTTATTTTTCCATCATTAGTTGAATTTTTTACTATACATGTTGTTCTTGATAATCCCGCTATTCCTCCTACATTAGATTGTTTATAATTCTCGCTATCTATTTTTCCTTTCACAGATATTGTTCCACTATTACTGCAATTATCTACTATTGAACTTTTTTCATTTGTGCCAACTACTCCTCCTGTATCACGTATTCCTTTTACATCTGCATAGTTTTTACAATTTTCTGTTGTACTTCCTTCATTATTCCATCCTACTATTCCCCCTGTTGCATAGTCCCCTATGTTATTTATTGTACATGAATTATTTATGCATTTTCTTACTATCCCTCCATAGTTTATTCCTACTATACCTCCCATTTCCTTTCCTGTTCCTTTTATTTCTGACTCACTTACTATACAATTTTCTATTAATCCTCCATTATTGTATGCTGCTAACCCTCCTGAATGTGCTCCCATTTCCATATTTAAGTTTCTTAGATTTATATTTTTTATTGTTCCTGTATTGTATCCAAATATTCCTTGACATTCATTTTCTGTTCTTATACATATTCCCTCTATTGTATTATTGTTTCCTTCTATTATCTTTTCAAATGGTTTATCTTCTGTTTTTCCTATTGGTATCCAGTTGTTTTCCTCACTTCCATTTATAGTTATATTCTCTATTATGTATGCTGTATCATAATTAAAATTTCCTGCATTTACTAAATCTCTAAATTCTTCTAATGTTCCTATATTTTCTTGCCCCATAAATTTAGCTTTTGTTTCTTCCATCATTATTAAATAATAATTACTTTTTCCTTTTATTCCTATTCCTTCTAACCATTCTTTTTCTTTTTCGCTTACCTTATCTGGATTATATACTAATTTTCCATTTTCTATTAGCAATTTTTCATTATATTCACTACTTATATCTAATGCCCCCTCTATTGTTCCAAATTGTATTTCTTTTCCTTCTCCTATTTCTTGTATTTCTAATTGTTCTTTTAATGTTGATACTTCTGTTAAGAATTTTGCTTTTACAGCTTGATTTATTATTCCATTATTTCCTGTTAACATTAAAATTGATACCCCTGCTATTATTAATAAAACAATAATTGTGACAACTAGTGCTATTAGTGTTATACCTTTCTCATACGTTTTTCTCATAAATTTCTCCTTTTTCTTTTTTTAATTACATATTTTTATTATATAACAATTTGTTTTAAAACGCAATATAACATTTTGTTTTATTTTATAATTTTTTTAGTTTTTATTGAAAGGACTAATAAATATGGAAACTCGTATAAAAAATTTGAGGGAAGACAATGATTTAACTCAAAAAAATTTAAGTAAAATGCTTAATATTTCTCAAGTAGCATATTCTTATTATGAATTAAATAAAAGAAGTATTCCCTTGGAAATACTTTGTAGATTAGCAGATTTTTATCATACTAGTATTGATTATTTATTATATAGAACAGATAATTCTAAGCCATATCCTAAAAGTATAAAAGATTTAAAACAAGAACATTTTTTAATATAAAAAACCTCAAGTATATTTAAACTTGAGGTTTTGCTTTTAATATTTTCTTTTTCTAGCCGCTTCCGATTTTTTCTTTCTTCTAACACTTGGTTTTTCATAGTGTTCTCTTTTGCGTACTTCTTGAAGCACACCATTTCTAGCGCATTGTCTTTTAAATCTTTTTAGCGCATCTTCTATATTACCATTATTAACTTTAATTTCTGACATTATTATTATTTCCCCCCTTCCAGTCATACAAAAATGTACGTGGGATTATTTCTTATGGGTATCTCTACCTTCTATCTCCATTATACTTTTATATTATACCTTATAACCCTAATGGTTGTCAAGGGTTAATTAATATTTTTGTATACTAATTCTGCTTATTTTTGTTTAGTCTATTTCTTTCATAAAAATACAACTCTTTTTATAGAGTTGTACTTTTGTATATGTTTTATTTTTGATTATGTCTTATATAGCTTCTTGAATATTGTCTTCTTGGTTTTCTGTAGATACTTCATCTTCATTTTTCTTTACAACTTCTAAACTTCCAATAGATACTTCATAAGCTACTTTTTTAACAACTGAACCATCTTCATATTTCTTTTCGTAATTTCTTGATTGGATTCTACCTACTATTTTTACTTCTGTTCCAACTTCTAAGTTTTGGCAGAATTTAGCATTTCTTCCCCATGCAATTGATGGTATATAATCTGATTTATTATAAGCTCTATTTACAGCAAGTAAAATATCTGCTATTTCTCTTCCAAATGGAGTTTGTCTGTAAATAGGTTTTTTACAGATATAACCAACTAATACTACTTCGTTTGTTATTGTATCTTTTTTTGCAAACTCTGTTTCTTCATTTTCATTAGCCTCTTCTATTTTTTCAATGTCTTTTGCAAATACTGTAAGTATTAGCTTATTCTTTTCATTTTCATAACTATTATAAGATCTAAATTGTCCTTTTATTAATAGTTTAGTTCCTATTTGCATCATTTCATCATTTATTAGTCTTTCTGATACTGTAACAGGAATTATATCTGCATTTCCACTTAAACGTGGTATTGAAAGATCAAAAGAATAAAATCTTTCTCCATAGATTTCATGACTAAATGTTTTTTCAGATGTTACCTTTCCAACTAATGTTAAGTAGTTGTTTTCTAAATAATTTGTATCCAATTTTTATTCCTCCTCATTTCTTTTTAGATTTATCTAAAGTAATTTTTATTTTAGTCTCGATTTCACTTTCTCTATTATACAACATTTTTTGGGTTTTGTCTACATAAAAAGTTAATTTTTTCTAAATTTTTTTCAAATATTCCCCATAAATCTCAAAAATTGTAAATATTACAAGTACATTGTATATTTTTTTTACATTATTTTTCCTTATTTTTATGTTAATTTCTTGTTCTTCTATTATTTTTTTGTTTATTCCATAAATGGCTCTTTGGATACAAAATACTACATTTTCCTCTTTAACACTTGAAATAGTTATAGTTGCTCTTTCATTAAAGCCATATGTAATAATATTTGATCTAACGTTCTTTAATAATAATAAATTATTTTTTATATCTGAATTTACAATTACATAATATGCTTTACTAATGATATTTTCTAAGTATGATGATTGTTTTAACAAGTTTGAAATATTTTCATTTATAACTAAAATATCAAATTTAACATTTTTCACGTTTTCTATACTCTTTATATTTATATTAATTATTTCAAATTTATTTAGTTTTGCATTTTTATTAATAGTTTTTTTTATAAAATTATTATCATTTTCCTTAGCAATAATTCCAATAAATGGCATCATTAAACTCCTTTTTTGTTTTAAAGAAATTTCAATTTATGTAAAACATAAATTTCTTCTTCTATTATATCTTGTATTTTACTTTTTATTCCTATTTATTGGATAATATTGTTTTGTGTTAAATTATTTTGATCTATATTTTGTTCAACATTTGTTGAAGCTTTCTCTGAATTAGATAAATTAGAATTTAATACATGAGACATAAAAAATAAAGTAACTATTGTCAAGATAGATACTACATATGCATATACTTTTTCTTTATTTATTACTAAAAAAATGTTTTTCAAAAAAATACCTCCAATAATAATCTTATTTTATTATATGATTATTATTGGAGTAAAATGTTTATTTTTATTATTTAATTTGTTTCATAACTTCTTCGGCGAAATTTTCTTCTCTTTTTTCTAAGCCTTCACCTAGCTCAAATTTTGCAAACTCAATAACTTCTGCGTCTTTTTGTTTTAATAATTCAGAAACTTTTATGTCTGGATTTTTAACAAATTCTTGGTCAACCAAACATACTTCACTATAGAATTTTCCAATTCTTCCTTCAACTATTTTTTCAGCAATAGCTTCTGGTTTTCCTTCATTCATTGTTTGAGCTTTTAAAATTTCTTTTTCTTTTGCTATTCTATCAGCTGGAACTGATGCTTCATCTAAATATTCTGGTTTAGCTGCTGCAATTTGCATACATACATCTTTTGCAGTTTCATCATCACCTTTTTTCATGTTAACTAATACTGCTATTTTTCCTTCTCCATGAATATATTTTCCAACTAATCCTTCAGTTTCAAATCTAACAAATCTTCTAATATTTATGTTTTCACCAATTGTTGCTATTTTATTAACTAAAACTTCTTGTATTGTCTTATCTGGTTCTGAAATAGATTTTTGTGCTAGTAAATCTTCCATATCTTTTGGTGCTTTTTCAGCAACTTGTTTTGCAACTATTTCAACAAAAGCTTTAAATTCTTCGTTTTTTGCAACAAAATCTGTTTCACTATTTACTTCTACTATTGCTCCTATTTTTTTATCTTCAGAAATATATGCTCCAACTAATCCTTCTGCTGCTATTCTAGAAGATTTTTTAGCTGCTTTAGCAATTCCTCTTTCACGCAAAAGTTCAATTGCTTTTTCCATATCTCCATTTGATTCTGTTAAAACTTTTTTACAATCCATCATTCCAGCGCCAGTTTTTTCTCTTAATTCTTTTACCATTGTAGCTGTAATCATAATCTTTTTCCTCCTAAATTTTTATTTTTTATATTTACAAATATGCAGTTTTAGAATTTATATTATTCTTCAACTTCTTCTTGTTCTTCTGCCTCAGCTACTACTTCTTCCATTGTTTCAGGAGCTTCTGCTTCACTTACTTCATCTTCTAAAGTTACTTGTTCAAAACTTTCTCCTTGTTTTCCTTCAATAACTGCATTAGCCATAACATCTGTTATTAATTTAACAGCTCTTATAGCATCATCATTTCCTGGTATTGGATAGTCTAAAACTTCTGGATTGCAGTTAGTATCTACTATTCCTACTGTTGGAATTCCTAATCTTTTAGCTTCATTTATTGTAATATACTCTTTTTTAGGATCTACTAAGAATATTACTCCAGGTATTTCTTCCATGTCTTTGATTCCACCTAAATTTGTTTCAAGTTTTTCCATTTCTTTTTTTAATAGAATAACTTCTTTTTTAGGTAATACATCAAAAGTTCCATCTTCTTGCATTTTTTCTAAATCTTTTAATCTTTGTACTCTTGCTTTGATTGTTTTAAAATTAGTTAACATTCCTCCTAACCATCTTTGATCAACATAGTACATACCACATTTTTGTGCGGCTTCTTTAATACATTCTTGTGCTTGTTTTTTTGTTCCTACAAAAAGAATTGTCTTTCCTTCCTCTGCTTGACTTCTTATGAATTCATAAGCCTCATCTAATTTTTTAGATGTTTTTTGTAAATCAATTATGTGGATACCATTTCTAGCTTGGAATATATATTCAGCCATTTTAGGATCCCATCTTCTTGTTTGATGTCCAAAATGAACACCTGCTTCTAGTAATTGTTTCATTGCAACTACTGCCATTTTTTATTCCTCCTTTTTTGTTTTTTCTTCCATAAGGATTATCGCCGTCAAAGACCTTATTTTTAAGGCACTCCTCTGTCTCAGCTACCTTATGTGATTATTTAACGACTAGTATTTTATCACATTTTTCTAAAAAATGCAAGTACTAGTCGTTATTTTTTAACTTTTTTAGTTTTTAGGTTTAACGTAAACTTCTATATCTATATAATCAACATATCCGTCTTCTGGAGTATGTATAGTTACATTATAAGTATGTCTATCATCAAGTGCTTTTACAATGCTTTCTGCCTTTTGTTGGTTTTGAGATCCTTCTTGTATTCCTATTCTTATTTTTGATCCATTTACTACATTATATTCTGTCATATTTTCTGAGATTATTGACATCAGTCTCTTAATATGATCATAAGTTAAGTTTTCTCCTGCATATAATGTAAATTGATTGTTAAATCTCTGTTTTGCTGTATCAATTTGGTTTTGTCTATCTATTGCTTTTTGTTGTTCTCTTTCATCTATCCAATTCAAAACATTATTCAATAATTTAGAATTGATTCTAGATTGACTATCCTCTAAACTCTTTATAAATCTATTTTGTAAGTTTTCCCATATTTGAGGAACTCTATTAGGCTCTTGATCATTTAAAATTATATTGTTGTTATTGTTGAATGAAATTGCTGATGTGCTTCCTGTTGATAGTGTAACATTTGCATTAGCTGCCACATCTAAAGAATATATTTTATCACTATTATAAGTTAGTTTACCTTCTACCTTTATTTGATTGTCTCCTTTAGTTGTGATTAAATCTGTCTCTAAATTTTCCGTTGGAGTACTATATGTTAGTGTTCTAGCATATCCATCTTCTGCAATTGTTTTACTATAGCTATAATTTTTTATATCAGTTCCTTCTTCTGTAAGCTTTGTTATTTGTAGTGTTAATTCTTTTCCACTTTCTTTTTCATCTATATCTAATATATATTGATTCTCTTGTGGCATAGTTTGTATTGCTGTTCTTACTGTTTTTCCTTTTTCTTCATATACTGTAATTATAATTTTTCTGTCATCTTCACCTTCATATTGTATTCCATTTGATAGTTCTTGTAATTTTGCAACATATAATTCTCTTAAGCTTTTTCCTTCTGGTTCAAGCATACCAAATTCTTTAATTTTATTGTCGACTTCATCAATTTTAGATAAAATTATTTCGTCATTCATTGCTTGATTTAATACTCTTTCAAATATTTTGTCAAGGTCATTTTTTGTTATAGTTAATGTGTATGCTGTAGTTGTTACACTCTGATTATTGCTTAATGTTATTATAACATTATTTTTAGATGTATATGATGAAGGATTTATATCTGTAAATATTGCTTTTATATAATTGTTTGTTAAATTCAATATTTCCTCATCAGAGAAATTAAATAATCCTGATATATTGGCTTTATTTAATTTTTCAGAAAAATATTCTCCATCATATCCTAAACTTGATACAAAGTATGTTATATTTTCATTTTTTACACTAACAAATTGTTGAACTAGGTTTGCAAGTCTAAGTCCATAAATATCATTTTCATTTAAAAGCTCTATTCTTGATAATTGTTCATTGTCATATGAAATTTTGATATTTCTATATGATTTTTCATTTACATTTTCAATTACGCCTTCTTCTTCTAATGTAAATACTTCTTCCTTATCATTTTGATTTTCTAAATATTTTAAGTTTATATCTGCATTTTCACTAAAGTCATTGTTTTGTAGTGTATCTATAGTTTCTTCCTCTTCAGATACATCAAGTACATATACTATGTCTTTTAAATTTTGTCCTATGTATTTTTTAAATAGAGATTCACTTGACTTAAACATATCTGTGGTTGCATATAAAATAACTCCTATTGAGACTATTAAAACCATAGTAATTAATAAAAAAACTATTATTAATTTTGTTTTTGTTCTTTTCATATAGAGAAATCTCCTTTCTTTTTTTATGATCTTTGTTTTACAATTTCATATAATACTATACCTGATGCCACTGATGCATTTAATGATGTAATATTTCCCTTCATTGGTATTTTTACAGAAAAATCGCATGATTTTTTTACCAATTCGCTCATTCCTTTTTCTTCGTTTCCTATAACTACTGCTATAGGTCCTTTAAAGTCTTGTTCAAAATAATATTTTTCAGCATTTATATCGGTTCCACAAATCCATATTCCATTGTCTTTTAATTTTTTAATTGCATCTGAAATATTTGCTACCCTTGCTATTTTCATATATTCTAGTGCACCTGATGCCACCTTACTAACAGTACTATTTACACTAGCCGCTCTTCTTTTTGGTATTATTATTCCATGTACTCCTGCAGTTTCAGCTGTTCTTATAATTGCTCCTAGATTATGAGTATCTTCTATTTTATCTAAAACTAGAATAAAAGCTTCTTCATTTCTTTCTTTTGCAGTATTTATGATATCTTCTATTTCTACATATTCATATGGTGGTACAATTGCAATTACCCCTTGATAATTTTGAGATTGTGCAATCATATCCATTTGTTTTTTATCTTTTTCTACAATAACTATTTTTTTCTCATTAGCTATTGCTATAATCTTATTTATAGAGCCCTTTTTTTCTCCTTTTGTTACATAGATTTTATTTATATCTTTTCCACTTTCTAGTAATTCTAATACTGCATTTCTACCTTCGACTTGATCATCAAACATTTTTTCCAAATCTTCATTTATTTTTTCTTCTCTATCCTCAAGTCTTCTCATTTTGCTTCGTCTTTCCATTTGTCCTCTTCTGTCTATTATTCCTCTATTGTTTTCTCTCCTTTTTACTTTTCTTCTATCTTCTTTCCTCCTATTTTCTTGCACTCTTCTATCTCTTTGTTTCATTATTAAAACCCACTTTCATTTCGATTTTCAAAATAACTTATTAAAATTTTACTACTTCTAAACAAAACAGTCAATATAAAAATAGCATTTTTTATATTGATTTTACTATATAAAATCATACTTTTTTCTACTAATATAATCTTATATTTATTCGATTTTTCTTTATTTTTTATTGAATTTATTGTTTATATTTAGTATAATATAAATATGCGGGTATAATTTAGTGGTAGAATGCCATGCTTCCGACCTGGTGGCGAGAGTTCGATTCTCTCTACCCGCTCCAATAAGTAAAATCGTCGCACCATGGCGATATATTGATAAATCAACTGTAAAAGGTTGATTTTTTTATGCCTTCTATTTTGAACGAAAGGATGGTGTGTGATGATTACTATAATCAAAAAGGAAATTAAAATAAGTGAAGAACTATTATCT